>JBAYST010000001.1:0-41656 GCA_041676005.1 Bacilli bacterium
ATTTTTTGAAAGAGATTTCTTTGAATTGGAATATAGTGCCAAGAAATATTGCCATCTTCTCGATCGCTTTTTTTCAAATGTTTAATGTTGCATAAACTTCGAGAAAAAGGTCGAACCGAAATAACATCGACTTTATTGTTAATTGCTAAAGAGCGAATGAGTTTATTGTGAAAATTTTGATTTGAAGGATTGGGTGGTGAAGACCAATGAACAAGATATTCGTTGAAGTCACTGCTATCCATTGCGGTTGTCATATAAATTATGTGGCTCATTTTTGTCTCATTTCCTTTAACGCTTCAATAATACTAGCGCTCATTTTTTCAATGGTATTTTCTCGAGCGATCTCAATAGATTTTTCTCCCATTAACGGCGTTAAACTATCCATTGCTTTAAACACAAGTGCTTCTTCTGAAAGTGGAACAATATATCCGTTTACTCCGTTTTTAACTAGTTTGTGTGAAGAAATAACCTTATCACTAGTGATGATGGCTAAGCCTTGTGACATTGCTTCATTTACAGTATGGCCGTAAATGTCTTCTTTAGATAAAGTGATAAAAGCATCAGCACAGCTCATCACTCTTAAAAGTGACTTTTTATCAAGAAAGTGATGAATGGTGACATTAGTTAAATGATTTTCTTCAATAAACGTTAAATAAGATTGTTTTTCAAGACCATCTCCAATTAAAAGAAGGTGTTCTTTGCGGTTTGCAAAAAGTTTGATTAACGCTAAATTATTTTTCCGGTTGATAAATTGGGCTGGAGAAATATAAAGAAAAGTTTCAGGAAGACCATATTCTTTGCGAATGGTTTTCTTTTCTTCCTCGGCTAACGGTTTAGAAATGATTTGGCTAGCGTAAATAGTGGAATTAGGATAATGATAAATGTCTTCTTTTTTAGCGCCGTAATGAAGTAAATATTCGTCAACTTTTTCACTAGGAGAAAGATAGTAATTCGCATTAGAGATTAGGAATTGTTTAACTTTAAATTTTAACCAATAATCTTTTTTTACTACTCCTCCATTGACAAATAAACACCATTTAATTTTATGTTTATTGAGATAACGAATAGCCTTCATCTCAGTGATTGTCGAATAACCATTCATCACGATCAAATCATAATCTTGATGATGCTTTTTAAGGTGTTTCACCAGCTCATTAGAGTTACTGTTTTCTTCTCCAAAAGTTCCGCGTTTCAAAAATCGATAAGTAAATTTATATTTTTTATCAGCATAAAATGTTGCGGTGCGGTTTCGGCATGCTTGTCGTTCAAAAACCACCTCCATATCGATTTTCTTCGCTAACTCATTGAAAAGATCGACCTTATAAGGGGCGGGGTGATTGAAAACAATCAAAATTTTCATATTACCATTATACACTTTTAGCCTTTATGTAAAAATGGTGCAGTGATAGTATAAAAACATGAAAGAAAAAATGAAGACTTGGGAAGATTTTTTTGAATCTCTAAAAGAAAAAGAATACGCAAAAAAGTTGCATGATTTTTTGTTGTTAGAATATAAAGAACATATCTGTTATCCTCCAAAAGAGAGAATTTTTTATGCCTTTAAAAAAACTCCGCTCAGTGCGGTTAAAGTAGTTATTATCGGTCAAGACCCATATCACGAACCCAATCAAGCAATGGGATTGGCTTTTTCAGTTCCAAATGAAACAACAATTCCTCCATCCCTTCTTAATATTTATAAAGAACTCGCTCTAGAATACGATTGCGAGATCCCCAAAAGTGGAGATTTAACACATTTAGCGGCGCAAGGTGTCTTGTTGTTAAACGCCTCTTTAACGGTTCGGAAAAGCGAACCACTTTCTCATAATATCCCCGAATATAAAACCTTGTTAAAAGATATTTTTTCTTTACTCAATGAAATCAATCGTCCAATCGTGTTTCTTTTATGGGGTGCAAACGCTCAGAAATTAAAAGCTCATCTATCCAATAAAAATCATTTAATTTTAGAAGCCGTTCACCCATCGCCATTATCTGCTAATCGGGGTGGATGGTTTGGGAACGATCACTTTAAGAAAACTAATGAATTTTTAAAGAAGAATGGATTGAAAGAAATCTCATGGCTTTCTAATAGTAATTGTTTTTAAAATCTTTTATAATGTTTGTACGGGAGCTGAGCTTACTCGGCTGAGAGGAATGCTGTTACGCATTCGACCGGACCTGATCCAGATAATGCTGGCGGAGGGAATCTTTTTATTTCCTCCATTCAGGTATGGAGGTTTTTTATGAAAAAAAATTGGAAGTTTTTCGTTGCTATTACTACCAGTGTTTTACTATTTGTCGGGTTGTTATTTTTACCTTATGTCAGCGTTGAAGGAAGTTCAAAAAACACTGTAGAAATCTTATTTAATGAAGTTTTTACGTGGATTTCATTTTTTATTTATATTCCATTTGTTCTTTTGATTTTGGGAGTTACCTCAATCTTTTTAAGAAATAAAGTTAAGCACATTGCAACAATCGCAATGGTCGTTTTGTTGATTGCGGGTTTCCTATTTATTTTTAGTCCGTCATTTATTTCCATAAACTTTGCGCTCGCTAATGAAGACGTTACTTTACATGCCGGAGCGATTATATATGGAATTATCAGCTTTATTTTGACTCTGATCGCAAATGCTGTAGTCCTTGATACAAACAGATTTTCAGTCCGGGATATTGTTGAGGGTGCGATGCTGGTTTCTATCGCCATAGTCTTGGATTTAGGTTTTTTCAAATTTAAAATTGTCCCTAGCGGAGGATCGATTTCTTTATCGATGTTTCCTCTTTTTATCATCGCGTTAAGACAAGGCCCTATCAAAGGCTTTATCATGAGCGGAGTTGTCTATGGTTTCCTTACATGTTTGCTGGACGGTTATGGTTTTGCAACTTTCCCCTTTGATTACCTTTTAGGTTTTGGTTCAATCGCTCTTCTTGGAGTGTTTAAAAAATACATTTTTACCGATGGAAAAGTCGGTTATAGCGTAAAAGGAATTATTTTTCTTATTTTAGGGGTTTTGCTAGCCGGAGTTGGACGAACACTTTCATCAACAATATCTGGAATGTTGTTTTATGAAGTTGGTTTTGTGGATTCGCTCGTCTACCAGCTCGTTTATATTCCTGCATCAATTGGATTGTGTCTCATAGCTTTAATCGGCCTATATATTCCGCTACAAAGAATAAATAAAAAGTACCCGTTAAACAATAATCTTTAAAAAATGGTTTAAATACTTTAATATTTAAAGATGGAGATAAATAAAAATGAAAGATAATAAAAAAACAAAATCTGGCAAAAGCGTCGAAGAAGTTAAAAAAGAGTTAGTGCCAGAAGTTAAGGTTGAAGTCGAAGAAACCGTTGTCGATTCTCCTTCTGTTGAAGAAGTAAAAACCCCGTTTTATACCGAGGTTGAAAACGCGAGATTAAAACTTCACCAAAAATATAAGAAAAATAAATTGATGTCGTCAATCGTCACAATTATTGTGGTCGCTTTGGTGGTACTCGCTTTCTTTTTGATGGCGAATGAAGGAGAAGCATTTAAATATGCTGGTTATGCGGTCGCTGGAGTCACTCTACTTGGAATGGTCATCTATTACATAATCAATAAAAATAGATTCCCAGATGAAACTAAAAAATATATCAGTTTTATCCATGTTCAATTCAATAGTTTTGTGTTTGAAGACAAAAAATATGAAAAAATAGAAATGGAACCAAGAGACAAAATTGATACTGGAGAAATTGCAGTCGATCGAATTTATAAAGACATTTCTCAAACCGGTAGTCGCAACGTCATTCGTGGAACATATGATAAAAACACATTCGTTTCCTCGGATTTAGCGGTTTATACACGAAAAGATAAAAAGCAAGATGTCGCTTGTTTTGTCGGCAAATATCTTTCGATTCCAAATAATATTACGTTCAGCGGAAGAATTATTATCACTCTTAAGGGTGAAAAACCAATGGATTTACCGACCGATCTCGAAGATTTAGAAAATGTAATTGATGAAGAAAAACTGATTATTCACGCTCCTAAAGATGTCGATTATAAAACAATTGTCGGTGAAAAATTCCTCAAAAATCTAAAGAAAATTGAAATTAAAGATTTCTTGATTAACATCAATATCGTCATCTGGGGTGGTCATACTGCGGTTTATTTAAGTTACACTGACGAACTCATGACTGTTCCATTTGAAAATCCGTTTAATGAGTTGCCACTTACGCAATTTAAAGACAACCAACTTCAACTGATCAAACTCGTCAATCAACTTGGGAAATAATTATATTTTCTCTCGCGCAATGATAAACCCAGTTTATTCTGGGTTTTTTTGCGCTATAATGGAGGCGAGCTTTTTTGCTGTTGCATCAGATCTTAATTGGTGCCGGGAGGTAACTCCTTATGAGTTATATTGGACGTTGGATTCAAATCCAAAGTTATAAACATGATGGACGCTTACATCGACAATGGGACCGAGGTCTAGTTTTAGAAGACGACGATGATTTTATTGTCATCGCCTCGAAACGGGCTAAAGTCATTGAAGCAAATGGACGGAGATGGTTTACTAAAGAACCTGCAGTTAGCGTTTTTTCAAAAAAGAACTGGTTCAATGTTATTTGCATGTTAAAAAAAGAAGGAATTATTTATTACTGCAATATCGCATCGCCTTCTTTGATTGACGACAACAAAATCAAATACATCGATTATGATTTAGATGTCAAATTAATGGAGGACAACACGATCCGTTTTCTTGATGAAAAAGAATATCAAATCCATCGCAAATTTTATAGTTATAGCGATAAACTCAATGAGATTTTAAAATTTCAAGTCGAGGAAATCGAACAAATGATGACAAAACGAGAATTTCCGTTCATAGATCAAGAAATCCTCGATTACTATGATGATTTTTTAATGATGTTAAAATAGGAATATTTATGAAACTTGTTATACTAACAAAATCAAAAGAAGAAACGATGAAACTCGGTGAAAAACTTGCTCAGGGTCTGTTTCTTAAAGCAGTTATCACTCTTTCTGGTGATTTAGGAGCGGGGAAAACAACCTTAGTGGCGGGAGTTGCTAAAGGTTTAAAAATTGAAGAAATCGTCACATCTCCAACTTTTAATATTTTGAAATGTTATTTTCATAAGCCGCTTTCTTTATTCCATATTGATGCTTATCGGCTTGATGGAGTGAATAAAGATATCGGTCTAGAAGAATTCATCGATGGAGATGGAGTGACGATGATTGAATGGCCTAACTACATCGAAGAAATGATTCCTCTAGATTTTTTAGAAGTGATTATCCGAAACCTCGGAAACGATAAACGAGAATTGACTTTTATTTCTCACGGAGTAAAACACGACCAGCTTTTATCTTTTTTAGGAGAAAATAAAATATGATTACTATCTTATTAGATTCTTCTAATCGCTATCTCTCAGTAGGAATCGCAAAGGGTGAGAAATTGATCGATCAAACATCTTATGAAGCTTGGCAAAGACAATCGGAAATGATGATTCCAGAATTGGATAAACTTCTTAAAAAACATCATTTTACAAAAGATGATATCGGAGATGTAATCGTCGCCATCGGGCCTGGTTCATATACTGGTGTCAGGATCGCTTTAACGATTGCAAAAGTGATTGTTTTAGCCTTGAATGTTCCTCTTTATGGCGTTTCTTCTTTGCATGCGATGAAACTGCAAAACAAGCCGACTATTGCTTTGATAAACGCAAGGAGCAACCGATCTTATATCGGCGTTTTTGAAAATGAAAAAGTTATCCTTAAAGATCAAATTATGAAAAACGAAGATGTTCTTGAATACATTAAAAAACATCCTGAATATGAAATCACTGGCGAGACCGAATATTTAGAAATACCTGCAAAACAAGTAAATGTTTTAGAAGAAATGCTGTTTTTAAAGAGTTTTTTAAAGCCTTGTGAAAATTCTTTAGCGATAAAACCGGTTTATTTAAAGGATTAAAACGATGAATAAAGACGCAAAATTTTCAATTCGAAAAATGGAAATAGACGATCTCAGTGAAGTCGTTTTCCTTGAGCAAGAATCAATTGTTGCTGCATGGAATAAAGAACAACTTCAATTCGAATTATTAGAAAATCCGTTTGCGCTTTTTAAAGTTGCAGTTGCTGAAACTGGCACCATTATTGGCTTTATTATTTATTGGATTACCTTTGATTCGGCGACTATTGCACAAATCGTTGTAAAAGACGAATACCGTCGCCAAGGAATTGCAACAGCACTCCTTAAAACAATGATTCAAGATTGTTTAGATAAACATGTGCGCTTAATCACTTTAGAAGTGAGAGTCTCTAATGAAGCGGCAATTAAATTATATGAAGAAAATGGGTTTAAAAAAGAAAGAACTAAAGAAAATTATTACCCAGATGGGGAAGATGCTTTTTATATGATGCGGGAGGTTTATTGATGTCGAAGATAATTTTAGCAATTGAATCTAGTTGCGATGAAACCGCATGTGCAATTATCAAAGATGAGAAATTATTGTCTAACGCCGTTTCAACTCAAATTGAAATGCACGTTAAATATGGTGGAGTGATGCCAGAAATCGCTTCACGTCTTCATGCTGAAAATATAACGATTGTCATCAAAGAAGCCTTAGAAAAAGCTAATTTGAAATTAGAAGAAATCGATGCTTTTGCTGTCACTCGTGGACCTGGATTAATCGGCGCTCTTCATGTCGGTTTGCAAGCTGCTAAAACATTGGCAATGCTCTATGATAAACCACTTATTCCTGTTCACCATTTAGCCGGACATATCTATGGTAATGAATTTGTCGGCGAATTGAAGTTTCCACTTCTAGCTGTTGTGGTCAGTGGAGGAAACACCGAACTAGTTTATATGGAAAAAGAATTGGATTTTAAAATCATTGGGCGAACCAAAGATGACGCTGTCGGTGAATGCTTTGATAAAGTTGCTCGTGTTTTAGGTCTTCCTTATCCGGGAGGAGTTCCGATTGACCGTCTGGCAAAAGAAGGGGAACACACTTATAATCTACCATCTCCACTTCGTGATAAAACGTATGATTTTTCTTATAGTGGTCTTAAGACCAATGTTATCAACCTCGTTCGTAAAATTGAACAAAATGGAGAAGAGGTAGATGTGAAAAATATGTGTCGTTCATTCCAAGATGTTGCGATTGGAATGATCGTTGAAAAATCGATTCGAGCTGCGAAGGATTTTAACGTCAAACAAGTAGTTTTAGCAGGAGGTGTCTCGGCCAATTTTTACCTTCGCGAACAAATGAAAATCGAGGTTGCTAAATTAGGAATCGAAATCATCATTCCACCGATGTGGTGTTGTACCGATAATGCGGCAATGATTGCAAAAGTCGGTTCTCGCCTGTATGATCGAAAGATTTTCGCACCCCTAGATTTAGCGGTTGATCCAAACTGGGAAATTGAAGACTACGCCAAATTTTGAAATCAAATGGATTTCATTTGTGTATAATGATTACATGTGAGGAAAAAAGTTATGGAAATTAAAAAAACATCAGCACTCGAATTATTTAAAGCTGCTAAAGGTGAAGAATTAGAAAAGTTTTTAAACGAAAAACTAGAGTTATATGGTTGGGTTAAAACTAACCGAGACAATGGATCAATTGGTTTTTTAGAGTTTAATGATGGAACTTTTTTCAAAAATGTTCAGCTTGTTTATTCACGAAAAGACGAAGAGCTTTATGAGCGAGTTAAAGCTGCTAAAACTGGAGCTGCGATTCGTGCTCTAGGAAGTCTTATTCTCACCCCTGAAAACAAACAACCATTTGAAATTCACCTGAGTGAATATGAGTTAATTGGTGATGTTGCTGACGATTATCCTTTACAGAAGAAACGACATAGTTTCGAGTTTTTGCGTGAACATGCTCATGTGAGACCTCGGGCAAATACCTTTTTAGCACTCTATAGAGTGAGAAGCGTTTTATCTTTAGCAATTCATGAATTTTTTCATGAACGAGGTTTTATTTACGTTCATACTCCGATAATTACAACAAATGACGCTGAAGGCGCTGGACAAACTTTTGATGTGATAACCAAAGGAAAAAATCCACATAGCTTTTTCAATCAACCAGTTAACTTGACTGTCTCAGGGCAACTTCACGTCGAGCCCTTCGCGCTTGCATTTAAAAACGTTTATACTTTTGGTCCTACCTTTCGAGCAGAAAATTCAAATACTCCTCGTCATGCCGCAGAATTTTGGATGATTGAGCCCGAAATTGCTTTTGCAGATTTAAACGACGACATGAACCTAATCGAAGATTGTTTGAAATTCTGTTTGAAATACATTTTAGATAAATGTCCAGAAGAAATGGATTTCTTCAATGAGATGATTGATAAGACCCTTATTGAAAGACTTGAAAACATCTTAAAGAGTAATTTTAAACGTATGACTTATACAGAAGGAATCGAAATTTTAAAAGACGCTGTCAAAAAAGGACATCGATTTGAGAATTCAAATATCGAATGGGGAATGGACCTTCAAACAGAGCATGAACGCTATTTAACAGAGAAGGTGATCGATGGTCCTTTATTTCTCATTGATTATCCAAAAGAAATCAAAGCTTTTTACATGCGTTTAAACGATGACGGCAAAACAGTTGCCGCCTGCGATTTACTCGTTCCTAATGTCGGTGAACTCGTCGGTGGATCACAAAGAGAAGAACGTTTTGATCTCTTAAAAGCAAAAATTGATGAATTAGGAATAAAAGGTTTGGAATGGTATTTAGATACAAGACGTTATGGCGGTTGCAAACATGCTGGATTTGGAATTGGTTTTGATCGTTTGTTAATGTATATCACTGGTGTTAACAATATTCGCGATACTGAGCCTTATGCAAGAACCGCAAATGCGATAAAATATTAAAAGGAGAGATGAGTGGAAGAAAAAATCAAAAAACAGAAATCTCAAAAAAGAGTCTTTGTCCTTCTGATAATTTTAGACATTCTTTTGATTGGTTATCTCATCTTTCAACTCGTCTCATTATTTGCGTAATTAATAAAAATGCCTCGAATCTGAGGCATTTATTTTTCCTTTACAGGACTTTCATCATTTTTTTCAGTTGCCGGTGGTGTGGCTAAACTCGACTGATTAAACGGTGATTTCGTCATTTTAACGTCATCCATTGATTTATCGTATACAGATCTAGAAAGCTTTTCAATTCGTATTGCTCGAGAAATCAAACATTGAACAGCCACTAAATACCAAATTGCACCGGTAAGGAAAATCGGCACAAAAACATAAGACCAAATCGCTTCTACTTTAAAGGTGGGAGAATGAATCAAATTAATTGTCGTCGTCATTTCTAAAGTTCCGAGTTCTAAGAAGACTCTTTTTTCTCCGGTATCTCTCCAAATGAAAAGCAACGTTCCAAAACCTGTAGTTTCATGATTGAAAATATCATAAGTGAAATCGTGAAGTGATTCGCAAATGAATAAGATAATAAAAGCGACGAGCAAAATTACAACAGGAATCCACCCCTTTTTAAAAAACTCCCGCCAACTTTTCTTATATGCTAGACGTCTAAAAGCCTTTGGCTCATTGATGACTTGAGTGACTGTGACGTCATGCATCATATCGTCAACCTTCTTGCCTTGCCATTTCATCACCCGTATAATCAGCATTCCGATATAACCGACCAAAACGAATACTAAAATGAGGACAAGAAGAACAGCTATCGCTAACCGTTTGTCATTTTCAGTAAATTTAATAAGTAAATTCATCTTCTGCCCTTTCTGTTTCGGTCATAAGTAATATCAAGATCCTCAATTTCTTTTTTGCTTTCTTCAACTCGTTCAACTTTTAAAAATCTTGATTTATTCTCAGTGTTAACTTCGGACATCGGTTCAATTGTCTCTTCTTTTATTGGAAGTGCATCGATAATCGATGTCTCCTCAATTTGCTCAATTTGAGAAATGGGTTTTCCCTCAAGCAAATTAACTCCTGATAACGTTTCTTCAATTGCGGAAAGGTCTTCGTTTTCGAAGAAAAATGCATCGCTTTCTTTTTTTTCTTTTCTTGGAGCGATAACTGCGTTTAAGTTTTGGATGATAATTGTATTTCCTTGACTGATTGGTTGTTGAGGTTGTGAAGGTTGTCCTTGAGCAGCGCGAACCATCGCTTCTAAACGAGTTTTAGCCTCGACGTCTTCTGGAAGTTCTCCAAACATATTTTCACCTTTAAAGAAAAGGATAATAGCTTTAAGACCAATGAAAATAAAAGCGACTAAACTGACGACAGCGCTGAGGGCTAAAATTGCCACCAGAAAAGGAAGCATAATGATGTAAAGAATTCCGTTTGCAAAAGTTTTGAAAAATTTAGCCATCTATTTTTTCCTTTGTAGTAATTGTATCTTTATTTTTTCTTTTGCTCAAACACATATTGCAAACTGCAATAATCCCGATTAAAAACGGAAAAACTCCAATGAGAAGAAAACCATACGTTGCACCGACAATTGAATAAAAAATGCCAAAAATAAAAAACGTCAGAACAAAAGCGACACCTTCGCTAATATATATCCAAATTTTTCTTTCGTTTAAGGTTTCGAAAAGGAGATAAATCGCAAAATATAATGAACACATCAATGTAAAATAGGCCCAATCCAAAAGGAAAATGGCGAATGTGGCAGTTGCGATTAAAGAGGATAAAAGTCCGATTAAAACTATGTATTTATATTTTTTATTTTCTTCTAATACGACATTGAATTTAGGTAATTCATCTTTGATGATCATATATGAAAGCGAAGCTTGAATCAAAGATAAAAGGAAGATGAAGGCTGGTACTACAGAATAAACGTTTGGATTGTTTTTTAAACCAAAAGCATTAACAAAAGTGTCAATCATGTTCAAGCCGTAAATAAGAGAAATAATCGGAAGTGAAATATAGGTGAATAAGACCTGGACAAAAGTTGGAACGATGATAAGAAAAATTGAAGGCGATTTCTTAATCGCTAAAATTCCAAATAGAAATCCGCTTATGACCGAAGGAACGACGTAGAAAAAAGTCGTCGAGAGATCCCAAAAAGTTGCGCCAAGACACAACGCTATAGTTGCTACTGCATAAATAATAAAATAACGTTTTTTGCAATATAAAGTTACAAGGACAGAAGTTAGAGGTAAAACGAAAATTAAAAGTAAAAATAAAATTGGCAACAGAGTTGAAACCAAAGTAAAAACTACATTTATAGCAGTCATCAGCGCCATAAAAGCTATATTTTGTAAAGGAGTTTCATTTTTCTTGAAAACAGTCATACGTTTATTTTAGCAATTATGAAAGTAAAAAGAATAAAAATCGGCAGTTTAGAAAATATATTCTAAAAGTAATGTGGGGCGTCGCCGTTTATTCTTTTCATCAATCCTTGTTTTTGCGATTGTTTTTTCCTCGTGCCAAAACAAATTAGATTTTCCGCTTTATCCTCAACATGAATATAGCGAAGTTTCTTTAAAGATAATTCCGTACGAAGATAGCTTTTCAAAAGATGAAAACTCTTATCTCATTTATATTTTTTCTTATTCCTGTGGGCATTGCTTAGAAATTAAAAATATGATGATCGAATTTGTTATAAATGAGAAAAAACCTACTTATTTTATAATTTTTAATAGCGAAATCGAACTCGCCAGTGATGTTTCATCAACTATCGGTGCATCGTCAATAGAAGAACTTTCAATTCTTGGAGTTCCAACTTTGATCAATATAGAAGATGGAAAAGTAGCATTCAATGTGGCAGGAGTTAAAGCAATTACTGAAATAATCGAGCCTTATTTTAGAACATAAGTTTATTGAATAAAGAGCGATAAAATGATAATATATTGCTAGCAATATATGAACTTCGATTTAGATTTAAACGAAAAGCAATTAGAAGCCGTGACTACTTCGTCTCAGCATGTGCGAATTATCGCTGGTGCTGGAAGCGGGAAGACACGCGTTTTGACATATCGAATTGCATATTTAGTTTCGGCTTTAAGTGTTCCTCCATGGAAAATTTTAGCGATTACTTTTACGAATAAAGTTGCAAAAGAAATGAAGGAAAGAATCGCCAAACTACTTCCAAATGATTCAAAAGATTTAATCATTCGAACTTTTCATTCCTTTGCAGCATATTTCTTAAGACAGGAAATCGGTGTTCTTGGCTTTCCGCGGACTTTTACGATCATTGATGAAGAAGATCAACTCAAATTAATCAAAGATGTCAGTGTTGAACTAGGTTACCGCAAGAGCGATGAAATCATCAAAAAAGCCGTTTCATTTATTTCTAGATGTAAACTCAAAGAAGAATACCCTAGTGATGTTAAATTATCTTCTTATGAACATTTCGCTAATGAAAAAGAATGCTTAAAAATTTATGAAGCCTACGAAAGTCATAAAGATAAAATGTTTGCCCTTGATTTTGATGATTTGCTTTTATTTGCGAATAAAATTTTAGCCGCTTATCCTGACATTCGAATCAAATGGCAAAACAAAATAGACGAAATCCTCATCGATGAGTTTCAAGATACTAACGATACCGAGTATCGATTGATCAATTATTTAAAAAAACCTTCAACCTCATTATATGTAGTCGGAGATCCTGACCAGACGATTTACACATGGCGGGGCGCTAATCAAAAGATTATCCTCGATTTAGGAAAAAGATTTCCTGATATCGTCACGATTGTGCTTGAAAGAAATTACCGCAGTACACAGAAAATTTTAGATTCAGCGAATAAATTAATCGGACACAATAAATTAAGAGTCGCAAAAAATTTATATACCGAAAATTACAGCGGTCCACCAATCGTGGTCAAAGCTTCTTATTCTTCTAAAGATGAAGCGATGTATGTTGCTAGAGAAATCAAAAGGCTTAAAACAGTCGAAAATAAATCATATGCAGAAATTGCCATTTTATACCGTTCTAACTATATAACAATTGATTTTGAACAAGCTTTTGTCAGTCTGAACATCCCCTATCGAATATATGGCGGGCAGAAGTTTTATCAACGCCGAGAAATTAAAGATGTCCTCGCTTATTTTCATCTTATCGTCAATACCAAAGACGACATATCCTTTGCGAGAATTTCAAATGTTCCAAAACGAAATATCGGTGAAACTTCACTCAATTTATTAAAAGTCGAAGCAAAAGAGAATCAAAAGAGTCTTTATGATTTTATTCACGACATTGAAGACAAAGAAAAAACCGCCTTACCAAACAGAGTTATCAACCCTTTAAAAACGATGATTGCGCGGATCGATATTGCGCGAATCGATATTGCAAAACAAGAAGAGGTGTTTTCGAAAATACTTGAAAATATGATTATTGATCTTGGCTATTATGATTATCTAGCAAAAGAAGATGACGGTGCTGAACGACTCGAGAACATCAAAGCATTATTCAATGATGTAAGAACTTATCTACATCAGAACCCCGAGAGTTCTTTTGAAGAATATTTACAAAATATCGCACTCATATCTGCGCAAGACGAAATCATCGATGGCGAATATGTGACGATGATGACAGCACATACCGCCAAAGGTTTAGAATTTCCAATCGTCTTTGTCGTGCGATTAAACGATGGTGTGTTTCCACATATCAGAGCTTTACTCGACGGTGGTTATCAAGCACTTGAAGAAGAGCGAAGACTTGCCTATGTCGCTTTTACACGAGCCAAAGAAAAACTTTACCTTTCCTTTGCGGGTGGTTTCTCATATGTGATCAAATCCGAATTTAGACCATCTCAATTCATCGTTGAATCGGGCAATGCTGCAAAAGATCCAAGCGGCAGTTCTTACGTTCCACAAAACATTCGACAACCACAGGTTTATCATTTCGATGATGGGCCAAATAGTGATTTTACTTCCGATACGAATGAGCCATTTTTAAAACAGGAAATCGATAACGGAATCGAAGAGTGGAACGTTGGAGAAATTGTCATTCATCGAACACTTGGCAGAGGAGTAGTTCTTGAGCTTGAAGGTGACGATATCATCAAAGTTGATTTTAAAGACCATGGAATCAAATCTATTTTAGGAAATCATCCGGCGATTTCTAAAGGAGGCAAAGCATGAGTGCAAAAGAGAGAATTCAACAACTAAGAAAAATCTTAGAACGCTACAATTATGAATATTATGTACTTGATAATCCAAGTGTCGATGACGCCGAATATGATCGTTTAATGCAAGAACTTATTTTGCTTGAAAATGAATATCCAGAAGAGCAAAGTCCTTTGAGTCCTTCACAAAGAGTGGGAGGACAAGTTCAAACAGAGTTTAAAAAAGTTGCTCACAAACGAATGATGCTTTCTCTTGCCAATGCTTTTAACGAAGATGATTTAATCGATTTTGATCGAAGAGTACGCGAAGCTTTAAATGTTGATATAGTCAATTATGTTGCTGAGATGAAAATTGATGGTCTTGGAATTTCTCTTAATTACAATAAGAATATTATTTCTGCAGTAACACGGGGAGATGGAATCGAAGGCGAAGATGTGACCGCGAATGTCTTAACGATTAAATCAGTACCTGCGCATATTGATCTAGACGGAGAATTTGAAGTTCGTGGTGAGGTTTTCATGACGAAGAAAGTTTTCGAAAAATTAAATGAAGAAAGAAGCAAAAACAAAGAACCACTTTTTGCAAATCCTCGCAATGCTGCTGCAGGTTCGATTAGACAACTCGATTCTTCTATCGCCGCTTCACGCAAACTCGATGGTTTTTGGTATTACTTAGTAAATGCAAAAGATTTTGGGATTCGTTACCATTCAGAGGCCTTAAAATTCTGCGATAAATTAGGATTTAAAACAAATCCCGAAAGACATCTTTGTCACGGAGTTGATGAAGTTATTGCTTTTGTTCAAAAATACACTTTAAAACGCGATCTTCTTCCTTATGAAATTGATGGAATTGTCATCAAAGTTGACGATATGTCTTTATACGATAAATTAGGGTATACCGCTAAAACTCCGCGATGGGCCATTGCCTACAAATTTCCTCCTGAAGAAGTGATCACCAAATTAAATGATATTATCTTCACCGTTGGTCGAACTGGGAAAATCACTCCAAACGCGGTTCTTGAAGCAGTTCGAGTTGCCGGTTCGATCGTAAGAAGAGCTACTCTTCATAATGAAGACTTCATCAAAGAAAAAGAATTGATGATTGGAGATTATGTTTATTTAAGAAAAGCAGGCGATGTCATTCCAGAAGTTGTAAGAGTTGCGCTTGATAAAAGAGATGGAACTCAAAAACCATTTGCGATGATTGAAAATTGTCCGGTTTGTGAAGTACCTCTAGTCAAAAAAGATGCGATGCATTTTTGCCTTAATCCAAATTGCGGAGCAAGACGAATCGAAGGAATGATTCACTTCGCTTCTAAAAACGCGATGGATATCGAAGGAATGGGAGAAAAAGTTGTCGAACAATTCTTCAATCAAAACTTCTTTAAAACAATCCCGGAAATTTATCACCTTCACGAACATCGGCAAGAGATAATTTCGTTAGATGGATGGCAATCTAAATCGATTGATAATCTTCTCAACGCGATTGAAAAAAGTAAATCAAACTCACTTGAAAGGTTGCTGTTTGGTTTAGGAATTAAAGAAGTCGGAGTCAAAATGGCTAAAACTTTAGCAAAGAAATTCAATGATTTAAATGGACTTTTAAATGCTTCTACCGAAGATTTACTTGAAATCAGCGATGTTGGACCAGTAGTTGCTAGTTCGATTCGCGATTGGTTTAATGATGAAAATAACCTGCAAATGATTGAGGAACTTAAAAAAGAAGGCCTTAATTTTCAATACATCAAGAAAACCCAAACCGCAGCGAATTCTTATTTTTCAGGGAAGACTATTGTCCTTACTGGAACCTTAAATAAAATGGGAAGAAAAGAGGCGAGCGAAATTTTAGAAAACCTCGGCGCAAAAGTTACTGGCTCAGTTTCTAGATCAACCGATATTGTCTTAGCGGGTTTAGAGGCCGGAAGTAAATTAGATAAAGCTAGAGAACTAAATATTGAAGTGATTGACGAAGAAACTTTCCTCAACTTGATCAAATAATTTTTTAATAATTTATTAAAACTCCAATTTAATGTTAAAATAGAAAAACGGAAAGAAACGTATTATGAAGACACTGAACAAAGAAATTCTTAAGACCGCCGCAAAAAATTTATTTTTTGAAATGTCTGAAGAACAATATGAAATGCTTTTAAAAGAATTTGAATTTATTTTAAAACAAATGGAATTCATCGGGTCGCTTCCGCAAGTCGACGAATTAGAACCGATGACCTTTCCATATGAAAGCAAAAATGCTCATTTAACTCATTTAAGGGAAGACATTCCTTTAACTCCACTATCACGCGACGAAGTGCTTAAAAATGCACAAGATGTTTCTAACGGACAAATCAAACTTCCTAAGGTGGTGGGATAATGGATTATTTAAATTTACCCCTTTCTCAAATTCATAAAGCTTTACTTAGTAAAGAAGTCACCCCTATAGAACTCACCAAAGAGGCATTAAGAAGAGCAAAAGAAAATACCGACAATGCTTTTGAATACATCATGGAAAAAGAAGCATTGCAAATCGCAGAGACTTTAAAAGAACCGACAGATAGTCTTTTTTGGGGAATTCCTTTTGCAATTAAAGATAATATTTCCACCAAAGGTATCCCGACTTCAGGCTCGAGTAACATTCTTGATGGTTATGTTCCTTTATTTGACGCGACTGTCGTTTCTAAACTCCTTTCACTAGGTGCAATTCCGATTGGCAAAACGACTCTTGATGAACTAGGAATGGGCGGAACTGGAACCACGGGAAGAAAAGGAAAAACTTTTAATCCTTGGGATAAAACTAAAACTCGAATTGTCGGAGGTTCTAGTGCGGGCAGTGCTGTTGCTGTCGCCGCTTCTATTGTTCCTTTTGCATTAGGTTCTGATACTGGAGATTCAGTGCGCAAACCCGCGTCTTATGCAGGGTTAGTTGGTTTTAAACCAACATGGGGGAGAATTTCCCGCTATGGGTTATTTCCTTTTGCTCCATCTTTAGATCACATCGCTTATTTTACAAAAAGCGTGATGGATGCTGCTTATTTATTAGAAGCCTTAAGCGGAGAAGACAAAAACGATTCGACTACTTCGCTTTTACCTGTTGAAAAATATCATGAATTTCTCACTCGTCCAATCAAAGGGATGAAAGTTGCGATCATCAAAGAAATAATCGATTTAGTCAACGATGAAGAAATTTGTAAAACATATAAACAAAGTCTTGAATATTTAATAAAAGAAGGCGCTCTTATCACTGAAGTGCACATTGATAAAAGCATTTTACAAGCGATTTTTCCAACCTATATCGTCATTTCTTCTGCTGAAGCGACGAGCAACAATGCTAATCTTGATGGAATCAAATTCGGTCCTCGCTATGATGGTAAGACTTACGAAGAAGTGATTACAAAAGCTCGGACCAAAGGATTTTCAGAACTCATTAAGAGAAGATTTATCATCGGTAATTATGCGCTTTTGGCGCAAAACCAAGAAGTTTTGTTTTTAAGAGCACAAAAAGCTCGGCGTTTAATCGTCAATAAAATAAATGACATATTTGCAGAGCATGATTTTATCTATCTTCCTGCTTCTTTAAGCATAGCGCCGAAATTCGAAGGATTATCTGAACGTCTTTCAAATGATCAAATGATTATTGAAAATCACTTAACAATCGGTAATTTTGGCGGTTTTCCAAGCCTTACTTTACCGCTTGGAATTAAAGACGGAATGCCGTTTGGTGTCAACTTCACCGGTCGGTGTTTTGAAGATGGCAAAGTCTTACAAATTTCCTCTAGTTTAGAAAAGCATATAGGGTTTGAACAACTGTCTAAAAAGGAGAAAAAATAAGATGAATTTTGAAGCGATTATCGGATTAGAAATTCATGTTGAAATGAAGACAAAATCGAAAATGTTTTCTTCTGCTCCAGTTGTTTTTGGTGCTTTACCAAATAGCGCAGTGGACCTCACTGATATGGCATTTCCAGGAACCTTGCCGATTGTTAATAAACAAGCGGTGATCAATGCGATTAGAGTCGCGCACGCCCTTCATATGGAAATCGATGACGAACTTTGGTTCGATCGAAAAAATTATTTTTATAGTGATTTGCCTAAAGGTTATCAAATCACCCAACAAAGAAGACCTCTTGGAAAAAACGGATATTTAGAAATTGAAACCCCAAACGGAAAGAAAAAGATTGCGATTGAAAGAATTCATCTTGAAGAAGATACATGTAAGCAACTTCACTTTAGTGATTATACACTTTTAGACTTTAACCGCGCTGGAGTTCCACTGATCGAAATCGTTTCGCATCCCGAATTAAAAAACGGATTAGAAGCGATGCGATACGTCGAAAATATTCGTTCAATTGTCCAATATCTCGACGTTTCAAATGGGAAAATGGAAGAAGGTTCGCTCCGATGCGATGTCAATATTTCACTTCGAAAAGAAGGCGAAAATAAACTAGGCACTAAAGTCGAAATCAAAAATCTCAATTCGATTGCTAACATTGAAAAAGCAATTGATTTTGAAGTCAAACGACAAAGCGAATTGTTAAAACAAGGTGTGAAAATTATTCAAGAGACAAGACGTTATGATGATGACTTAAAAGAAACGATTTCCATGCGAGTTAAAAGTGATGCGGTTGACTATAAATACTTCGTAGAACCAAATATTGTTCCGATTAAGCTCACCGAGGAATTTATTAAAACCGCAATTGAAACATCCTCTGAACTTGCAAGTGTTAAGCTGACACGGTATTTAAATTTAGGCCTAAATGAATATGACGCAAACATCATCTTGAGCAGTAAAGAAACCGCCAATTACTTTGACGAAGCCCTAAAGACAAAAGCGAATCCCAAATTGCTTGCTAATTGGCTTATTGTCGACATTCAAGCTGTCTTAAATAAAGAAGAAATCAGTATTGAGAATTTTAAGATTACTCCTGAAAATTTAAGCCAGTTAGTTAAGATGATCGAGAGCAATCAAATCAGCAACAAACAAGCAAGAGATGTGTTTATAAAAATGCTCGAAAATAACGAATCTCCAAATGTAATTGCCGATAAATTAGGCTTTGTACTCATTTCAGATGAAATTCAGATTTTAAAATATGTGAGCGAAGTTTTAGATGTTAATGAACAATCGATTATCGATTTTAAAAACGGAAAAGATCGTGCTTTTGGATATTTAGTCGGACAAGTGATGAAAGCTAGCCACGGGAAAGTTAATCCTTCTTTAACGGCTAAAATTTTAACTGAGGAATTGAAAAGGAGATAAGATGTCTATTTTAGTAACAGGTGGAACCGGATACATCGGCAGTCATACAGTTGTTGAATTATTAAAAAGTGGCGAAGATGTTGTCATCGTCGATAATCTTTCAAATTCAAAGCGTGGTGTTTTGAACCGAATTTATAAAATAACTGGTAAAAAGCCAAGATTTTATCAATTCAGCGTACAAAACTTTGCTAAATTAGATGAATTGTTTACAAAAGAACACTTCACGGATGTGATTCATTTTGCAGGTTTAAAGGCTGTTGGCGAGTCGCACCAGAAACCAAAACTCTATTTTAAAAACAATGTTGGTTCATCCCAAGTACTCATCGATGTGATGATAAAACACGAAGTTAATAATCTCGTTTTTTCTTCAAGTGCAACCGTTTATGGAACTCCGAAAAGAGTGCCGATTTTTGAGACGGATACAGTTGGCGAAAATATCGCTTCTCCTTATGGGGAAACAAAAGCAGAGATTGAAACCCTGTTAATTGAAAAAGCAAAGAAATATCCTGAACTCAATATTGCACTTCTTCGCTATTTCAATCCGATCGGAGCTCACGAAAGTGGATTAATCGGCGAAGACCCTAACGGAATTCCTAATAATTTGATGCCTTATATCACTCAAGTCGCTGCAAAACGATTACCACATTTAAATGTCTTCGGTAACGACTATAAAACGATTGATGGAACCGGAGTAAGAGATTACATTCATGTCGTCGATTTAGCGCTTGGACACTTGGCCGCAATTAAAAAATTAAGAGAAAATTGTGGTCTTGTCATCTATAATCTAGGAACCGGAAAAGGAACTTCCGTTTTAGAACTTGTTAAAGCATTTGAAGACGCTAATAAAATTAAAATTCCATTTACTATTTTAAGTCGCCGCGCAGGTGATATCGATGAAAGTTATGCAAATGTCGACAAAGCTCGTTTAGAATTGAATTGGATAGCGCATCTTAATATCGTTGATGCGTGTCGCGATTCATGGAATTTTCAAAAGAAAAATCCATATGGATATAGAAGAAAAAAATAATGGAGGAACAAAAAATGCAAATAAAGGAAAATCGCTTTGAATTAAAATTGAATGATTTATCAAGTTTATTTGGTCGAGCGTGGACGATTGAAAAATCTCTCGCTAATGTCATCATCATGGAAGGAATGGAAGAGCATGCAAAGCGGTATGATGAATTTGCACGTTATCTTTGCTCTCGCGGTTGTAACGTCTATTGTCTAGACACATTTGGGCAAGGTGAAAATGTTGATCAAGATCTTTCAAATCTTGGAATATGGCCACAATCAGGGTTTAGGAAAATGGTTAAAGCAACTGACCAATTAGTTGCTAAACTAAGAGTTTCTTGTCACCCGATTTATATTTTTTCTCATTCGATGGGAGCGTTTATGGCGCAAGATTATATCCAGAGATATACCGAACATGTCAATAAAGTTGTTCTCTGTGGTTCAGGGGCAAAAAATCCCGCTATAGGAGTTGGGTTTCTTCTAGCCAAAATGATTACCACAAAGAAAAAGCGAAATCAAAAAGCTAAATTGCTCAACTCTTTGATGTTCGGAAACTTTAATCGGCGAATTGATGAACCCCAAACAAAGTTTGATTGGCTTTCATTTAACCAAGATAACGTTACTAGATACATTGAAGATCCACTCAGTGGATTTGGGCCTAATAATGGTTTTTGCTATGAGTTCTTAAAAGGAATGAATCGTCTTTATAAAAGAAAATTTCTCAAAAAAATTAGAAAAGACCTCGATATTTTCATTATTTCTGGAGAAGATGATCCAGTTACTAATTATGGTCGTGCAACTAAGAAACTCACAAATATGTATAATCGCTTAGGATTACACAATATTTCGATGAAAATTTACGAAAATGCGCGTCATGAAATTCATAATGAAAATGATGAAATTCGTCAAGAAGTTTATAAAGACGTGGCCGATTTCTTTCTCGGTGATGAAAATAAGGATTAGGCTCGCATTGTAGTGAGCCTTTTACCAAACACTTCATCTTCTAAATTTGTGCGATATGATTTTTTAAATGCCCTGGTAACTCAGCCTGGATAGAGTATCACCCTCCTAAGGTGGAAGTCGAAAGTTCGAATCTTTCCCAGGGCGCCATCAAGGTCACAACAACCGCTTGACATCTTGTCTACATATTCTTACAATCTTAACGTTATCTAAAAATTGTCTTTGGGCCTGTAGCTCACCTGGGAGAGCGCCTCCATGGCATGGAGGAGGTAGAGGGTTCGATCCCCTTCAGGTCCACCATTATGACATTGAATTAGCATTTTTCGATTTTAAGAAAAGTGCTTTTTTAGTTGAGAATAGGAAACTATCAACTAGCAAAAAGGAAAACACTTTTTATTGGGGTTTTAAATGCAATAGTCTTTAACAGCCGTCAAGATGTTATTATGCAAAAAAATTCTGTAATATTCTTCTCTTTCTGAAAAACATTTTTGCTTAAAAAAATCTAATATGACCAAACAAATAATAGTATGCTTTTAACTAGGAAATACTGTACTTCCTTACTTAAATAAAGTAGAACCGTTTCGAATAAGCTAATGACATCTAGTGCAACAGCACTAGTCGTGTTGTTAGCTTTTTAAATACTCACGCATTGGAGGTAAATTTGTGTTATTAAGTCTCGCAATCATCTTATTGTCTGGTACAATCATCGGATTTTTATTTGGGAAAATTAAAATCCCCGCTTTACTAGGAATGTTAGTAATTGGTATTGCTTTAAATTATTTTGAAACCAAAAGATTTGTTTTACGCTTTTTCTTTTTAGCATAAATCGTCTCTCCGATTCCCCAAATGATGACAGCGCTCACACTGATGAAAAAGAAAGGAAGAGCGATTCGATAACTTTTAGAACCGATGTATTTAAGTTCAACTCGATAAGTACCTTTTTTAGCAGAAAAACTAACTAGTGCATCAATATTTTGAACTTCTCCGAAGTAAACTAATTCATCTGTGTCTAAGGCGTAACATTTAACCTCATAGCCATCATAATAAATTTGCGGAATTTGAACTAGAGCCGTGTCTGAGGTAATGTCCGCGATAAATGTCGCGTCAGGACTATTCATGTTTGTAATTTGAAATGTTCCTTCACCAAGAAGAAAGGCAGGAGTGAGATAACTCTCTTTATCATATGCAAAATCGTGATTCGTTGTGATCATCGTTCTAATTAGAGGATATAAAGAAGAAGCGTATTCACTCGTATATGAAGAATCATAAAAGATGATTGGAACATATTCATTATTCCACCCGACACGCGTTACATTCATTAACGAAGCTTCACTTGGCTCTTTTGACATTGAAAATCCATTCAAATTCCAAAGTCTTTTATCCATTGAAGGTAAAGAAACAATATAGAGCAAACAGGCAAAAACAAGCGTGACTTGTTGGACTTTTTTCCGATGAGCCCAAGGTTTTAAAACGATGAACAATAAGATAATTACACCAAAACCGAAAATTCCAAAAAAGCGGAAAGGAAATTGTGCGTTTAAAAAAATCTCAGGTACATAATTCCAAATCGTCGCTGTTGTGATAAGTAAAAAGATAATGATTAAAAAGATCAGAAGAATATAGTTCTCGGGACTTTTAAGAGTTTCTTTAACTTCTCTTTTCCAGGGAGAAATTATAAGCTCCTCTTTTGGTGTTAATTCAAAAGCGATCAGAAGAATATAAAAGAGTGCTGTCCCGATATAAACTTCTTCACGCCTCGTGATTAAAAGTGGTATTGCGAGTAAAGCCGTCGCGATGATAAATGCCCAAAACTTAAAAGGGCGTTTCTTTTCTCCAAGAAGGAGAATAAAAACCGCAGATAAAGAACAGCCAATAAAACAAAGGACATCAATTAACCAAGTGGTTGGAGTTTCTCCGCCTGCGTTTCTCCCCATTTCTATCCAATTTGTGAGCCAAGAACTATAGAAGAATCCAGAAAACTTCAAGCTATAAGGAAGGTAGCTGATTAGATGTGGGACATTAGTCCACATCACAATCGGATCAGAGATTCGATAAATTCCACTTCCTGTTGCTTCAAACATTGGGAAAAGATAAAAAGAAACCATTCCTAAGATCAAAATCAAGGAAATAAAGACAGAAATCGCTTTCTTTTTATTTGTAAAAACTAGTTTCAATCCTTTCCAGGAAAATAAAATGTATGCTCCTGCTAAAACACAACCGACTAGAGCACTAAAAGGATGAGAGAGCAAAAGCAAAGCGACCGCCAAAATGGTTTGAATGTAAGCCGAGATACGAAATTCTTTGTCGTGAAGGATTTTATAGATGCCTAAAAATAGCAAAGGATAAAAAGCAAACGCGAATCCTTCATTGAATGCGGCCCGATAAAGGAAATTGAGAATTCGATATGGGAAAAAGCAGTATGCAATAGCACCAACTAAGGCAAATAACTTATTATTTGTGATTTCTTTACCGAGATGATACATCCAAATACCCGAAACAAAGACGCTTAAAATTGTAAAGAATTCCAAACTTCGAGATAAAGTCGTCGAAAAAATGATTTTAAAGAAGACGACTAGATAATGTGGAAAAGGAGCATAAAAAAGATATATATTCGGAGATAAAGAACCAAGCAATATATGAGAAGGTCCACTCATCCAATGTCCGGAAGTGATTCGCGCATATAAATCATAAGTGTAATTCAAATGCCAAATAGCATCGTCACCGTTGATATAACCATCAATCCGAAAGAAGATTACATAAGGAATAATAGAAGCTGCAAGAATGGCTAAATATGGCCAAATCCAAGAAAGGAAAGAAAGAACTTTTTTCGCTTCAAAAATGTTTTTGAAATGAAAGCCTGTTTTCTTTGTGTTTTCAGATTGGATGTTTTTCTTATTAGCCGATTTCATAAAATTGTAAATTTTCAAGTCTAATAAATATTATATTACTTTTACGAAAGTATCCTTCAGAAAAAGTGAAAAAAAGAGAAAAGATATTTGGCCGGGCTCTTTAAAGTTAATTAGCCACTTCTTGATTTCGTCTCTTTTCTATTTTATCAGCACTTATTTGTATTTAAATTTTGGCACTTTCTCACAAGCGCGCTCAAATTAAGACATTTATTTTTCAAAAAGTTTGCTTTTTGATTGATATCTGAAGCAGAACAAAAAAAGTTTGCTATAATGATGAACAGGTCATTTGATAAACTATGAAAAAATACTTCAAAATGATGTGGGAGATGATCGAGGGACACCGGTTCCTTTATTTTTTCTTTTTCTTTTTGCAATTTGTCACTGTCATCTTAATGGTTCTTTCGGCTTTTACGGCAAAAATCTTATCCGATACGATTTCTGGAGATGTCTTTGTTCCCTTAAAACTAGGAATGATTGGAGGATGGATTGTCAATCTCTATGGCGGACCTGAGTTTTTGACTAATAATATGTGGATGTTTGCAATCATTTACGTTTCACTTGCGCTAATCGGAGGCCTCTTAAATTTTTTAAGAGTCATCATCCGTTCTTATCTTTCTTCAAATATTGGCAAATCAATGGAGTTGAAACTTTTTCAACATGTTGAAAGACTTTCATATTCATATTTAAAAAAGTGGAAATCAGGCGATATCATTCAAACATGTACACGTGATGAAAGGGTATTGCGAAGATTTGTCGTCATGCAGACAACGATGATTACCTATACCTTTTTTATCGTTACAATTTCCTTCCTTGTCCTCTTATCTTTATCATGGAAACTCGCACTTGTTTCGATGGTGATGATGCCGGTCTTGTTTATCTATTCTTTTTTCGTTATTAAAGAAGTGCGAAAAAGATATCGTGCGACAGATGATTCTGAAAGTGATGTCACTTCAAAAATTGAAGAAAATCTCAATGCAGTCAGGATCGTTAAAGCCTATAATAACGAAAAGCACGAAATTGAAGATTTTGAAAAATATCTTAAAGCTTATCAAGGAAAATATAGGCACTGGCGAAAATTATCTGCTTTCTTTTTCTCTTCGAGTGATATTTTTGTCTTCGGGCAAATTCTCATCACTTTGCTTTTTGGCGTCTATTTAGCCGTTATCAAGGAAGTCTCTATCGGAACATTTATTTTAGGAACAACATTTTCATCAATGATGGTTTGGCCCTTAAGAGATGTTGCAACGATTTTAAGTGATGGAGCTAGAGCGATTGTCTCAATCGACCGGATGAATTTAATTTTAGAACAACCTCTTGAAGATATCGACACTGGTGAAAAACCTCAGATCAAAGGTGAAATTGAATTCGAGCACGTCTACTTTAAATACGATGACGGAACCGCCAATGTTTTAAACGATATTTCACTTAAGATAAATCCTGGCGAAACCATTGCGATCATGGGTAAAACCGGAAGTGGAAAAACAACGATCACTCAACTTCTCACTCGCCTATATGAAACAAGCGGTGGAGAGATTAAAATCGATGGGATGAATATCAGTTCAATCGCTAAAAAACATCTTCGAGAAAATGTCTCTTGTGTCTTACAAGAACCATTCCTATTTTCGAAGTCAATTATGAATAATATTCGAATTTCCGCGCAAAACATCGATGAAAACAAGATTTTTGCAGCTTCTCGGGTTGCTTCGATCGATGAAGACATTCGAAATTTCGCCGATGGATACGAGACTGAAGTTGGGGAAAACGGAGTGACTCTTTCAGGAGGACAAAAACAGAGAATTGCTATTGCGCGCTCACTTATTAACGATGCTCCAATTCTCATTTTTGATGACTCTTTAAGTGCGGTCGATACTGATACGGATATTAAAATTAGAGATGCTTTAGCAAAACGAAATAAAGAGAAAATGACGACCACAATTATCATTACTCACCGTGTTTCTACCGCTTACGAGGCCGATCGAATCATCGTTTTAGAAGAGGGGAAAATCGTTCAAGAAGGAAAACACGATGAGCTCGTAAAACAAAGTGGTTTATATAAAAGAATTTATGACATTCAAACGCGAATGGTTTAAGGAAAGGGGGAACGATGGCGACATTTTCATTTAAAGAAGAAGCAATCCCAAAGAAATTGAATTTTTCTGTTTGGTTTAAGATGCTTAAATATGTCAAAAATCGCTGGTATCTCCTCCTCATTTTAATTTTGACAATGCTTGTCACGGCCTTTTATGATTCTTCGTTTACACCACTTATGAATGCATCTTTAATCAAGGCTATTTCTTTAGCAAGCAGCACTGACATCAGTGATTTAATCATTCCTGTTAAATTAATTTTCGGAATTGAATTTCAGGTCAATTTCTTATGGTATTCTCTGATTTTCATCTTTGGCGTCATTTTGCGTTCAGGGATGATATTCGTCACCTTTTATACGACTAACCTGTTAGATATGTATGTGATGACTGCGCTAAGAAGAGATAGTTTTAAAAAAGTTCAGGAATTATCATTTTCTTACTTTGATCGCACACCAAGTGGTTGGCTTATCGCTAGAATGCAAAACGACTGCAGTGACATTGGGGAAATGATTTCCTGGGGTTTGATCAGAATTGTTTGGACGTTTGCTGATTTAATTCTCACTGTCATTTCAATGTTCACTCTTTCAGTAGAACTCTCCCTTGTGATTTTGATGTTAGCGCCGATCTTGATCATCTTTGTTCCGATCATTCAAAAACAGATTTTAAAATTACATCGGATTGCTCGTAATGCTTATTCTAACTTTGTTAGATGGCTTGCAGAAATGATCAATGGGGCAAAGACAATCAAAACTCTATCAATCGAAGATAGTGTTTATGAAGAAGCCGTTGAAGTTTCTAGTGATATTCAAAAGAAACGTTTCAGAGCGAGTTTTCCTAACGCTATTTTAATCCCAATAATTTCAATTACATCCGCGATTACAAGTGGTTTAATCGTCGTTTTCGGAACATATGTTTTTAATTTACAAATCGACGCAACCTCAATATATTTATTCACTGCATTCATTTCTTTTGTCTCTTCAATCTATCACCCAATTCAAGATTTTTCGGAAACTTTCTCAGACTTCATGGCGACGCAGGCAAGTGTCGAAAAAGTTCTGCTTTTAATTAACGCTAAGCCCGAGATTGTCGATAGCCAAAAAGTGATTGAAAAATATGGAGATTTATTCAATAACAAAAAAGAAAATTTTGAACCGATTAAAGGCAAAATTGAATTCAAAAATATCTCCTTTAGTTATATTGCTCCTAACGAGGTCATACATGGAATTAATTTAAAAATCAAAAAGGGAGAAAAAATCGCGATTGTCGGAGAGACCGGAAGTGGAAAGACGACAATGGTCAATCTGTTGTGTCGATTTTATGAACCGACAAACGGCGAATTATTAATCGATGATGTTGAATATCGGACTCGAAGTGTCGGATGGCTAAGAAGTAATATCGGTTACGTTCAACAAGATCCTTTTGTCTTTAATGGAACATATAAAGATAATATTCGTTATGGCAAGCTCGATGCGAGCGATGAAGAGATTATCAAAGCTGCTAAAATTGTTGGGATTCACGAATTCATCAAAGGACAAATAAACGGTTATGAAACGCTATTAGAAGACGGCGGAAATCAATTGTCAGTTGGGCAAAAACAATTGCTTTCTTTTGCGCGAGCTATCATCCGTGATCCCGCGATTATGATTTTAGATGAAGCGACCTCTTCAATTGACACTGAAACCGAAGCGGCAATTCAATCTACGGTCAATAAAATTTTAAAAGACCGAACTTCTATCATCATCGCTCATCGTCTTTCGACAATTGTCGATGCGGATCGAATCATTTTGATGAGCAATGGAAAAATCGTCGAGGAAGGTTCACATAAACAACTAATTGAAAAAAACGGGATGTATCACCATCTTTATATGAATCAATTCAAAGAGCTCGATATCGATAGTCAAATCTCTCAATACGAAACTCAGATCGAAGGCAAAAACATTAAAATTTAAAAGAAAAACTCTAGATTTACAAGGTCTAGAGTTTTTTTGCTGTTTCTATTTGTTTTTCAATAATCGCAGATGATTTGCAATGCTCACATAACCACCCGCAAGATTTTTAACGTCCTTGAATCCTTCGTTTAATAAGATATTTTGGACTGCGTTAGATGTCCATCCACTAAGGCAACAGACGATAATTTCTGCATCTTTATCAAGTTTAGTCAAATTATCTCTAACATACATCTGGGGAATATTAATCGCTTCATCAAGATGCGATTGAAGAAAGGCAATCGGAGAACGGATATCAAGAATCACTCTTTTCGTTTGTCCGGGCCGAAGTAACTCCTTTGCTGAGATGAGTTTGCGATTTTTCTTTAAGGCATTTTCTAAAATCATCCCGGTGTAATTGATCGGATCTCGAGCAGTAGCAAACGGTGGAGAATAGGCTAGATCCATATCTTCTAAGTCGCTTGCTTTTCCTTTTAAAGTCATTGTTGTAGCGATGATATCGATGCGTTTATCGACTCCTTCATGACCGACGATCTGTGCTCCGATAATCGTTCCATCTTTTAGACTCAGGGCTTTGATAATCATATCTTGACCACCCATGAAATGAGGGCGATCAGGTTTTGTGTGAGTGATGACCAAATAATCTAATCCTTCTTTAAGTGCTTGTTTTTCAGTTTTCCCTGTCTGTCCGATACTCAGATCGAAAACTTTAAAAATTGCTGTTCCAAGAACGCCTTTAAATATTACCTTTCCGCCTGTGATATTGTCACCGACAATTCGGCCGGTTTTATTAGCAGTCGAACCTAGTGGAAGGTATAAAGGTTTTTTATCAATCATATGCCACGCTTCCATGCAATCGCCAGCAGCGTAGATATCTTTGATATTGGTTTCTAAATATTCATTTACTTTAATCGCTTTAGAATCCCCTAAAACAATTCCGGCTTCACTTGCAATCTCAGTGTTTGGTTTAACTCCAATGGCGACTAGGACCAATTCACTCGGAGATTCGTGTTCTTTTTCACCCTGATGAAAAGTGATTGATGTCGGTGTGATTTTTTTCACATCAACTCCAGTGAAAATTTTAATTCCAATCGTTTCTAAATAAGAACGAACATACTGTGCCATTTCTTCATCTAAATTCGGAATAATCTGTTCCATTTTTTCTAAAAGTGTCACTTTCATTCCTCTTTTGGTGAAACTATCGACTAGTTCTACTCCGACATAACCACTGCCGATCACCGTCACATTTTCAACTTTATGAGTTTTAAGATAGTCATCGATTTTAAACATATCTTCAATAGTCCGAAGCGAGAAAACGTGAGGTAAAGTCGCTCCTTCAACAAGAAGGTCACGAGCCCTCGCTCCTGTTGCGATAACTAATTTGTCATATTGGTCGGTGAATTTTTCACCGGTTTTTAAATCTTTGACTAAAATCGTTTTGGTTTTGGGATCGATTTTTTCGACTTCGTGTTCGGTCTTGATATAAATTTCATGAGCGAGTTCGAAATAACCGCTTTCGCGAGGAGTGAGTTCTGAACTTTTTTCGACTTCCCCGCTTAAATAAAAAGGCATTCCACATCCTGAATAAGAAATGTGTTTTCCTTTGTCATATATTACAATTTCGGCTTTCTCATCATTTCTTCGCGCTTTCATCGCAGCAGAAGTTCCGCCCGCGACAGCGCCAATTACAATTATTCTCATCTTTTTGTAACTCCTTATACTCATTGTATAACTATTTAAATCATGATGAAAAGACTTTGCTTATAAAGGTGATAGAGAAAAATAAAAACGACTCTCATTTTTGAGAGTCTGTTTTTTCTTTGATGTATTGGATGTATTCGTATTGTTTGATCGATGTGGAGCGTTCAATCATCGCCTGATAGATTTCATCCCGGAGTTTTTGCTTAGCAAGTTGCGGCTTTAAATTTTGATCTGGATAAAACGGACCATCTAGATAAGCGATGATTTTTGGTCTTTTAGAAAGAGCGAATATTCCTCTTCTTTTATGATAAGTAGTCGTGAGGGCAAAAGATGGCACATTTAGGCTAATTGGGAATCTAAAAGATTCATTTTCAAAAGGACGGATTTTTGTATAATAAGGCCAGATGTGCTTTTCAGGATAAATCATCACCGAAGACTTCTTATTTATTCTCGTTTTTAAACATGTGATAAAATCGACTTTTTCCGCGAAGGTTTCCCCTAAAGGTATCGCACCTAACATCGTGATAAAAGTTCTAATGCCTTTAATCGAAAGAGCTTCTCGTCCAACGACGACATAATTCTTTTTAAATGCTTTTAGTAAATTTGGTTGAAATGCATCTGACATCGATCCGGTGTGATTACCATAGATGAAATAACCAGTTCCTTTTGCCTTTTTGATCACTTTACGGTTTTCGATTTTGCCGAGGTAATAAATTTTCATAATCATCCAGATGAGAGGTTTTGCAAAAACAAAATAAGCGAAAAAACTGCCAATCCGATAAAAGACATTTTTCCGGATATATTTAAAATTATCCGGTAAATGTTTTGCTTCTACTTTAGCAGAAGCAAAATCATCGTTTAATTCATCGCGGTAATAAATTATTTTCTTTTTCATGAGAAACAACATCCTCAAACATTTTTTCCATCTGATCCATACAGTGATCAACACTTAAGACTGAGGCGCTTTTTTCGTAGACTTTTCCCATTTTAATTCTTTCTTCTTCGTGATCGAGCCAATAGTCAATTTTATCAGATAAGTCTTTGACATTATTTGACTCAAATAAACTTCTTTCATCTAACGCAAAACCTTTCGTGGCAGAAGTTTTCGAATTGGAAATCACTGGGACGAGTCCGCATTTAATCGCTTCTAAACAAGCAATAGCCTCAATTTCTGCGTGTGCAGGATGAACGTAAAGATCAGAGATATTGATGATTTCGTTTAATTTATCAATCGAAAAGAAATCGATGATCGGTTGATTGGTCAAAATTTTGCGAGAAAGTTTTTCAATCGATTTTCTCGTTGGACCTTGACCTGCAAAGATGAGTTGAATCTCACTTTCATATTTGGATAATGAAACTGCTTTAATGAGTAATTTGTGTGATTTTTCCTTACTCAAACGACCGATGAATAAAATCACTTTCTTTCCGATCAATCTTTCATCTTTTCTCGTTATTGTGGTTTTATAGATGTCGTCTCTTACACCATTAGAGATGACATAGGCATTTGTCTTACCGACGACATCTTCATAAATGTCTTTGATGAATGCGGTGGGATAATGAATCGCACTGCAGTAAGAATATAATTTACGGTTATATCTGCGATAAAGATAATCGTTGAACCAATGGTTGCTCATCCAATTTAGGATGTGGCTAGAAAAGTTTTCTGCTTGGCAATGAAAGCTCGCCGTAACTGGAATATTTAACTCTTCTTTAATATATTTTGCACAATGTGCTCCTAGGAACATCGGAACGGTGACGTGAACGACATCGCTTCCTTCACATGCTTCTTTGATAATCTTTTTATCAGCTTTTGCGATTACGACGTTATTAGCTTTAATAATTACATCGAGAATTCCAAGCGACTGAATCGGAACGACGTAGAATCCGGGTAAACCTTTCTTGTCTTGGTCTGGACAGACGATATTGACTGTATGTCCTTTTTTTCTCATCGCTCTAACTAAATTCATCACTGCGACGGTAGTGCCATTATTCTCTTCGCCGAGAACTGGCGCGATAATCGTAATTTTCATTGTTTTTCTCCTAGGCACATTATGTGTTAAAGAAACATCTAAATAACTCTATGCGTGAAAATTATTCTCTATGAGTTCAAGAACCGCTAGTTTCGTCTACTCTACTGTCAGTTTACATCAAGTGTTTTACATAGTAAGATAAAGTCAGAAATTATGGAACTCAACGAAATCGTGGCGATGAATATCGTCGAATTACGCAAAGAACACAATTGGACTCAAGCCGAATTAGCCGCTAAACTCAATTACACGGATAAGGCGATTTCAAAGTGGGAAAGAGGAGAATCAATTCCAGAACTCGCTACTTTAAAACAACTCGCAGAGATGTTTGGAGTGACGATTGATTACATTACTTCACCTAAACCTAAAGCCGAGAAAAAAGACTATCTACTTCCAGGGATAATTAAAACGAATCGAATTTTGATCACTGCGATTTCGACTTCGATTGTTTTAATCATCGCAACCATCGTCTTTGTCTATGCGGCGATTTATCTTGAGAAATATCTCTGGACTTTATTTGTCTGGTCAGTTCCAGCAGGGATGATCTGTCTGTATTTTTTCAATTGGCGGTGGGGCGAAAAGAAATTCACTTTTTATATCGTCACCGTTTTTTTATGGTCCATTTTAACCGCGATTTTTCTTGAGACAATGCAATATAACACTTGGCTTATCTTCATCATCGGCATTCCGATTCAAATCACGGTTACCTTAATTGGGTTTTTGAAAAAATAAAACACAGCAAATATAAATTAAACTTAAAAAGGATTATTTCACCATTTTTAAAATTTGATAAACAAATATTGGTTTTTATTTTTTTAGCTTTGTTAATATCAAGAATTCAGGTTTAGGAATAATGGAAATTTTTAAACTAGGTTAGTTGATTTTGTTCCGAATCACTAAATCTTTCTTTAAGCAATTTTGCCGGGTTTCCCCCGACAATTGTAAAAGGTTTTACATCACGCGTAACAACTGATCCTGCAGCAATGATTGAGCCTCGACCAACTGTAACTCCCTTTAAAATTATCGCACCTGATCCAATCCAATTATCTCCTTCGAAGATAACGGGTTTGTCATTTTCAGGTAATTTCTCTTTGTCTGTAATTGAAGCCATTGGTCTATCTTTAATATCAAAGCGGTGGTCACCGGTGAAAACAGAGACTCTAGGCCCAAACATCACATCATCGCCTATAATTATTTCGGCCAATTTTGCAAAAAATATACAATCCGCACCGATTGTTACTCGACTTCCCAAAGTTATATTTTGAAATGTGAAAAGTCCGCCTCTTCCAAGGTAGTTTTTCTTTCCTCTCTTTTTAAATGCCGCCAATCTAAATGGCATTATTATCCGATAAAGTGCTTTTTTTATGAAATGACAGATTTTGTAAATAATCTTCATTTTTTCCTCCCACGTTCTTCAGTAGACAAACATCAGTTATGTCTTATGTCTCGAAGCTAAAACCTCATTTATTTTTTTTATCCATGATTTTGAAAAAACATCTATTGAAAACCCTTGTTCAACAATTTTCCGCGATTCTTCTCCCATTTGCAAGAGTTCATCTTCCCTCCGATTGACGATTTTGCTTATGGCATCTGCAATCGATTTAGTATCATTGGGATCAAATGTAATCGCATTGTTTTCATTTGCCAAATATTTATAATCAGACACTTCACTCATTAAAATTGGTTTTCCCACAGCTAATCCCTCTAATATTGCATTAGGCATCCCTTCATGTGTACTAAAAAGTGCAACTACGTCAGAGTTATAATATTTATCAATTATATCTTGCGTAGTCTCTTCTAAAATCAAATTACTATCAACACCTTTTTCTTTGATTAGGTTCTTAATTTGTTCTTTTGTGAGGTATCCTTTTTCTTCTGCTGTTCCATACCATCTAATTTCAAATTTAGATCGAACATCATCATCAATTATTGCAATTGCATCTATTAATCTTTCAATATTCTTTATACGCTTTAATGATGCAGCAACAGTGATTCTTAATTTTCCGTTATGAGTAAAAGAAGTTTTGAGATTGTCTTTTTTGTCAATTTGCACACCATTATGGATTACTCCAATTTTATCTTTAAACTCTGGTTTATATTTTAGCCACAAGTCTTTTGCCGAGTAAGAGTTACAAACAATGTAATCTGACTTCCGCTCAAAAAATTTATAGATTTTATTTTTACAACCTTTAAAATTATCTTCTATCGCGTTCCGCTCACTAGTGATCAGCGCCCATTTTCTTTTTTTATTAACGGAAAAATTAGCAATAAAATTAGGGGTTTCTAAAAAAGAGATTAAGATATCTTGCCATCCTTGTTGAATGTAGTGTCTAACTTTGAAAAGTCTGAGCAAATTCGACTTAGGAGCTATTTTAACTATCTCGATTTTTTTATTAATTCGGTTTTTAAAGAAATCTTGGTTTGTATATTGCAGAACTTTAACCTTATGCCCTTCGTCATGAAGAGCATTTGCCAAATAGACCATTTGTCTTTGTGCTCCACCCAAACCTAATCCATCTATAAAAAGTAAAATATTTAGCATTGTTTTATCTTATCTTATTTTTTTAAATATTCATAGCACCCACTACGTCATAATATTAAAAAAGCTCAATTAAAACCATATTTATAATGCTACCTGCATACTTAAAAAATAAAACCCCGCAACGAAATATCTAGCGGGGTTTCTTTTTATCTATTTAATTATAAATTAAGACTTTAAAATGTCTGTCTTTTTCTTTTCAAATTCCTCTTGGGTGATCAATCCTTCTTTTAAGAGTTGTTCGTACTTTCTAATCCGACTGACTTTTAAATCATCTTGGTCAGGTTGAGTTGTTAAAAATGCTTTAGCATCGCTAAGCGTATTTACTTCGGTTTTATCATTCATGGCGATGAATCCGATGTAGATGTTCGCACCGATGATAATCATTAAAGCGATTTCAAATAAAATCGTGTAGGTGATAATCGTTCCATCTGCTTGGCCGTGAGCAAAAGCAGCAAGCGTGGCCGCTAAGTGTCCGAAAAGAAAAATTTCTGCAAGTAATGAGGTGACAAAAAGGAGAGTCCCAATGTTCTTATTTTTCTTTTTGCTGAATCCGTGAATTAAACCAGCGACTCCGATGAGGATGGCTAAAACAGTGATAATCGAATAAAAAGAAAAAACTAAAGTGACTATTTTGTCATTAGAATAAAGAGCAAGAGAATATTCTTTTTCACTTGCTAAAACCGAGATGTAGAGCAACGCAAAATTGGAAAGCCAAAGAGTTAATGAGGTCCCGACTAAAAACATTCCTTTTGACTCTTTTAAACCTCCGACTAAACCGATGGTGAGAATTGAAATAATCAGCAACCCTCCAAATAAAACAGGAGCGAAAAGAACTCCATCTCCATCAGGAGAAACGAGCATGAAAATGATTGAAAGAATTAAAAAACCGATTGCAACTGCAGGAAGAATCGAGAGCAGTTTTAACTTTAGAACGGGCGTTTTGTTAGAATTTTCCATAATTTTTACCTCTTTTTTATTATACACGGATATGGTCACCGTGTTATAAATACTACCATTTATAATCATGCTTTTGTTATAATTTTTCAAGGAGGATTAATTATGGATAATCGCGAAAAATTTTATCATTGCCCGATTTGCGGTAATTTCTTTGGTGTGATTCACGATGCAGGACCAATTCCTGTGTGCTGCAATCAGCCGATGATCTCAGTCGAGGCTAATTCAGAAGAGGCTTCTTTGGAGAAACATATTCCAGAAGTCGAAGTTCATGAAAATAAGGTCATCGTCAAAATCGGTGCAGTTCCACATCCGATGATTCCCGCTCATTATATTCAATGGGTCTTTGTCGTCACCAATCTCGGAAGACATCGCGTCCCGCTTCAACCTGATCAAGCTCCAGAAGCCGAAATTGCGCTTCTTCCAAATGAAAAACCATTAAGAGTCTATGAATATTGCAATATCCACGGACTTTGGATTAAAGAACTTTAAAAAAATGCTTTCGATTTTAAGGTGTTCTAAAAGAAAACATCAATATTTTTTTTGATGTCCTCTTGTTTTGCTTTAAGGAGGCTACGTCATGAAGAGTTTAGGAAGAAAGAAATTTATTATCTCATCACTTTTATTTTGGGTTGCGCTAGCACTGATCGCTGTGCTCACCGAAAGAGTTTATATTTTAGGATCGACAATAAATTTAGGTGAAGGGGTTATCCCGATGATGCCAAACGAAGTTTTTGGTGCTTTTGCGGTCCTGACATTTATTGCGTATTTTATTTATATTTATTTCGAGTTTTATATCGCAAAGACAAAAAAAAACTTTTTCCTTGCCGGACTCTTGCTTTTGTTTTTCCTCATCGGAACGTTTGCGATTTGGTTTAATTCGACATATCCCTTTAGTCTTGAAGGAACTGGTTTTCTCAACGAAGCTGGTCTAATACTCAAACTCACGTATACGATATTACTCGGCTTTAGCCTTTTAGCGATATATGCGATTTTAGCAATTTTTCCAAAAAATAAGGTGAGCAGTAAAACACTCAATTGGTTTTATTATGCAGTCGCCTTACTCGGACTTGTTTCTATTGTCGTTTCTTTGATTAAAGAATTCGACATGTACACCGCAGTATTTACCGGCGGTATTGAACTGAGATACATCACGATTAGATCTTTTTATCTCACTGAAAACACTTATGGAGTAATGTTACTCCTTTCATTTATTGCTTTAGGTTTGATCAACTATCAACGTCCAGTTTGGTGGAGATATATTTTTATGATCGTCTTTGCTCTAGCGACGATATTTACAACATCTCTTTTATGCATTGTTTTATTAGGAGTTTTTGCCTTAACATATTTCATTTCAATCATCGTTAAATTATTCAAAGAGAAGAATAAGAAAGCAGCGCTCGCTCATCTTCTTGTAATTCCGATACTGATCGCCATTTGTGTGAGTATTTTTGTTGTTTTAAATCATTTTAACATCACGCCAGTTACTAACTTTTTTGACTTTATTGCAAAATCAATTTTTGAAAAAGATTATGATTCTTTATCTAATCGGATTCCGAATTGGCAAAATGCATTGAAATTAATCGTCACACCTTTAGATTGGATAATCGGTCAAGGTTTTAATGCTTTTGGCGATAATGTCGCTTTATATAGTGAAATTGATGGAAGATATTGGTTGAGGTATGTCGATTCTGGTTTGGTGTCGATTATCGGTTCGTTTGGTCTTATCGGTTTACTCGCTTATGCTGGATTGATCATCTATGTCATCCATATGTTCAAAGTCGCTGCTAAAAATGGTCGTTTACATAAAGTTCTCATGCCCTTTATCGCATTTTTAATCATCTTAGGACATGGAGTGTTTGAAGATACGATTTTCTTTATTGCAAACACAAAAGGACTCGTCATCACCATCATGTTAGTTTTACCAATCGCCATCGAATATAACGCCGCAAAACATCCAGAACTCGTCAAAGAGTATATTTCAGAAGAAAATATCATGCACACACCTCAAGGTGTTGCTTTTGATCATGCCGCGAATGTTTTAAGTGCTCTTTTCATCGCTTTAGCGATTTCTTTATTTGGGGTCTCGTTAATTTGGATCGGAGATCTAGGACAAAACCGTGATGTTTTTATAATTACGCTTTCACTTGGAATGATGTTTCTCGCCCTTTTCTTCACCTATCCATATCTCATCAAAATCTGGGGTCATAAGTTAAAGAAAACCGGTTTTGTTTCCACACTTTTTTTTAGTCTTATTTTCACGATTGGTTTAAGTGCACTTTTAGGTTTAATATTTTATATTATTTCTTATAATCTTATCATTGCAATCATCTTCTTTGCCGTAGGCGTGATCTCGATTTCACTTTTTGAAGTCGTGATTTATATCTTGATATATAGCCAAATCGAAGGATATCTAAAATTCTTGAAAGAACAGATTACTTCAACTGCAGTGAATACAATTTTAACTCTTTTTGTCTTTTCCATTGTCGCTTTATTCAGCGCTTATTTCATTCCGATTTCACTCTTTTTATTCAGCGCTTATCTCATCGCGTTTAGTCTTATTTATCTCACCTCACTAATTCTTTTAATCAACAATACCCAAAAGAAAAATAAGTGGGTTGAATCAGTCAATTACTACAATGATGTTTATTTAAGAAACGTCCGGACTAATCTTCTTATAGACCCATCTCTAAAAGTTTTAATAGACGAAACTGAAGATGATTCGGTCCAAATTGAGCAGATTTAAAATTTGAATGAGAATGATAAAAAATACCCCTTATAGGGGTATTTATTTTTTAAATGGTCATCGTTTAAGACCCGCCTTAGGTCTTTTTTTAAATCCTCCAGTGATCGAAATAAAGATCAAATTGATCACGAGGAAATAAGCGATCATAATCGCAATCGAAACCCATAAAGAAGTTGAGGCCAATCCGAGTTCGTGATTCGTATAAACATAACCAGTGAGAAGCAAAACTGGGAACCCTAAACCGATGGCAACCGTGCTTCCATAAACCAAAGTGTCTGCAGCAGGTGTTTTAAAATGAGGATCGATTTCCCTTAGTAAGGCAATCCCATCAGAAGCAGTGCCGGTTAAGTTACCATAGAAAATTACAAAGCCTTCTTGAGGATACTTCTTAAAAGCCCGGTTAGTGGTGAACTTGACATAGATAAATGTGATTATCATTCCGACTAGACCTAAGGCGATAAGTGAAACAATGATCGTCCAATCGGCGAAGAAGTTTCTGATGTCGATTGCCATAATCGAAGAGATAATCATCACGTCAAAGACAAAACCCGCGATTCTCTCTAAAAGAAAGTTATTGACATACTCGCGTTTGATGACGTTTTTCTTTTTTAAAGAAGCAATAATCTTTTTGATGACCATTGCAAAGATCGTCGCAAAGATGAAATTAAAACCATAGAGGAGGGGAACGATTGTCTTAGATAAGAAGTTGTCTTCTCCTAAAAGTGCTGAAAGTTTATCAATTCCAAAAATCACTCCAAAAGTGATCAAATATGTAAGGGCGATCAATGCGACTTGAAGTGTTAGTTTATCAATCGAATCTGAAAGAGGAACTTCGCCTTTTTTCTCAACGCGTTCTTCACCATCGAGTAAAATCGCATCGTCTTCTCGACGTTTGACTAGTCCTTTTTTAGCCGCGTAATTTAAATAAATTACTCCACCGATCGCCGCAGAGGCAAAGCCCATCGTCGAAATCGTCAGACCAAAATTGGTCCCACCTAGGAATCCACCCTGTCCTTCAAAAATAGAACCGATATTCATCGCTTGTCCAGGGCCTTGTCCAAAGCCCATCGGAAGGAGCAAACCTGCAAAAGGAGAAACGGTCGAACCAGGGAAAAGACTGAATAAAACCGTGATTATAATTCCGACGATTCCTTGAATTAAATATGCACCGATGATGATGAGTCCAGCTCGAAAACTATCTCGTCCCATCTCTTTTGATTTCACCCGCTTAGCATCGATTGTCTTTAATCCTAACGCGATAAAGCCAATCGCTAAAGCGTGATAGGTCAGGGTTTGTAAGACAGAAGTAAATCCATTAGTCAATAAAGTCTCACTCGTAAGAGCGAGCTCTGAATATTGAAAGATAATCTTCAAGATCAATCCAATTGCTCCACCGATAAAAGAAACCGGAAGAAGTGACTTTCTGAGAAATGGAATAGATCTTCTTAAAACGTTAGATAAAAGAAGCAGTGAAAGGACGATTAAACAGGCGACGACAATCGCCCAAGTGACATTCCAATCACCCGGGACAAAGCGCAGTGGTTCAGAATCCAAGATTACGGTGTGTGAGATAAACATAGTTATTCACTCCTTTCTTTTTCAGTTCTTCAAAAATCCGCAAAGTTATGAAGTATTGATAAATCGAAGCGTTTGATTTCAATCTGATGATAATCGTGGGTAGTGAGTAACAATAGAAAACTAACTTCCTTTTTTGTTGACACCCATAACCTCTTAAATCTTCAAAAGGAATTTTAAAGTCGAATTTCTTTCCAATAATAGTGATTCCTTCACTATTTAGTGAAAAGACACATCCATAATAAATCTTTCGTCTTTTTAAACCCCAACTGATTTTCACTTCGACATCTTCATAAAACGTTTCGTCTAAATGATTTAAGACATATTTTTCATATTCGTCGATCATCGGTCGAGCGAGTTCATGGAGTTTATATTTTTGTTCAGCGATTTGAACATACCCATATTCATCATACATACCTTCAAAATCACAATTATTGCAAAAGATTTTATTATCTTCGGTCGCTAAGACGTGATGATGGTGGCATTTAGGGCAGAAAAAGATTAATCTCTCTAATCCCACTGCAAGCATTTTTCCTTTATAAGGACCAAGATTATTTTCATAAGGATCCACCGTTAGATTTTCTTTGATCAATTGTTCTAATTCATCTAGAGGAATCACTTCGATTTGCTGAGGGGATAACTTCAATCTAATCTTTCCTCTTGTCAGGCCTTTTTTGCGGTATTGTGACCAACGGGGGTTATTAAAATAACCACCTTTTAAGTTATAGATCACGAGTTCGATTCCTAATAGCTTAGCGAGTTTACCAGGATTATGAAGATTAAAAGATAATTGACTATCATAACTTGAATTACCTTCCGGGAATAAAGCGATTGAACCACCCTCTTTGATCACATCTTTCATCCTGCGGATCACATTGATATCTAATGTTCCTTTTTTTATCGGAAGTGGATTCATGAACATCTTTAATAAGAATCCATATTTTGGATTCGTGACGATTTGTTCATTTGCAACGATATATAAAGGTGCTTTATAAACATAGTAAACTAGAAAAGGATCCAACTCACTTTCATGATTGCAAAGGACTAATTGAGGTGTCTTTTTATTCTTATGAATAACTTCGCCTTTAAATCGGTATTTAAGTCTAATGATATTAGCGACCACGAGACGATTAAACCAGGCAAAGAAATAATGTCGATAACGAACCTCTTTACGACGGCGAAGTTTCTTTTCCATATCTAGTCATCATTATATGTTTCATTTGTAAATACAAAAAGAAAAAAAGCAAAATTGCAATCCAAAATCTGATTAGTGTTTTGAGGTAGTGAACCGTTTTAAGCGTTTTAGTTCTTGGAACAAAGTTGTTTTTAAAACCATTTTTTATGAAAACAGTTTGCGTGTACTTGTACATATGTGGTTTAATGAGATTGTGATAACAGAAAACGAAAAATGAAAAAATAGTTTTTATCTTTCTTAAAGTGCGTTCGTCTTATTAAAAAGCACAATCGTTATTCTGCCATGAAATTCGACTCTGATTATGATGAGTGAGTCATTGATGCATGATGACTTATCATTCATGAGGGTTAGAAAATCGCGATCACTCGATAATTTCTTTATTCTTATGAAAGGAGAAAAACCATTATGAAATTATTTAAAAAGATTGCTTTCGTTTCCGCCGGTGTGATGATGGCAATCGGACTCGGATCTGGACTTGTAGCTAACAAGACTCCAGAAAGAGCAAGTGCTGCTCCCCAACTTTTAAATTCCTTTAATTTTTTAGACGGGGGTGATAGCAGCAATTCTGCGTACGCTAGTACTGACATCGAGACTAATGTTAGTTATGCGGCAGATAATCCTGGAGGTACTTCCGGAACAACTGCTTGGAAAGCTGACTATGCTAACCTGAGCTTGACCTACCAAACAAGATTAGGTGGTAAGTTGGTTTCTACAGTTCAAAC
>JBAYST010000002.1:0-35959 GCA_041676005.1 Bacilli bacterium
AAAGTTTTTAACTGCTTTAGGAGATGACCTCAATATTTCTAATGCATTGATGGAACTTTTTGAAATCGTCAAAAAAGCAAATCAAATTTTAAGAGAAAAAGAATTAGAAATTGAGAAATTAAAGGAAGTTTTCCAAACGATAGATGACATGTTATCTATTCTTGGAATTAATATTGAATATGTTAAACTGAACAAAACTGATAAAAAACTTTATGAAGATTATATCGAAGCGAAGAAAAATAAAAACTTTTTCCATAGTGATGAGCTTCGAAGTCAATTGATTAAAAAGGGAATAATTTAAAAGGAGAAGTTTATGTTAGGAATTTTGCTTGAAGGATCTACAAGTCAAATGATCACAATCGATCAATGGATTGCCGAAAGGCTCAATAGTTGGACAATTGGCGACCAATTTCCAATTGGGAACTTCGTTTTAGTCATCTGTGCTTTGCTATTGACTGTTCTTTTAGGAACTATCATCGGAGCCGAAAGAGAGACGCGTGGTCGTTCTGCTGGACTTCGTACCCATCTTTTAGTTGCGGTTGGTTCATCGATTATCATGATTGTTTCGATTTATGGCTTTCCACTTCTCGACTCTGGCTTCGCTCGAGACCCGGCACGTCTAGCCGCACAAGTTATTACCGGAATTGGATTTCTTGGAGCGGGAGCAATTATCCACAGCCAAGGTGGAATTAAAGGATTGACAACTTCTTCGACTATTTGGTTGGCGATGGCAATTGGTTTAGCGTGTGGTTCGATGAACTTTACGTTAGCAATTATCGGGACCACTATCGTCATGATTGTTTTAGTTTCATTTAGAAAAGTTGAACTAAAATTAACCCGCAATAATCCATTAGTCATCATTGTTGCTGATGCATATCGACCAATCATGACCGATTTATTAGCAATAGCTAAAAAGCATGATGCCGTCATCGGTGATATCGTCACTCAGCTTGTGAGTGACATTAAAGGTGAAAGAATTCAAATCACTTTCCGTCTCAGCGCCAAGAGTAGACAAAATCTCGATCAGGACTCATTCTTAAAAATGCTCAAGCAAACCGCAGGCATTATTGACATTCAAATTTTAAATCATCATTAAATGTTTGAAAAAATTATAAAAATATGGCAACTTTAATTTACGGGCGAAATACAGTTCGCGCAGCCTTAGTTTCTTCTAAGACGAAGAATATATATGTAAGCACTTCTTTCAATGATAAAAAACTTTTAGCATTGGCTCAAAAAGAAGGAATTACAATCAAAGTTGTCTCGAATCAAATTTTAGACGCAATGGTTAAAGGCACTCATCAAGGAATTGTAGCCGAAGTTGAGAGATACGAATATTCGTCTTTGGATGACATTATTCGCGAATCGAAAAAGGTTACAAGGCCGATCGTTTTACTTCTTGACGGAATCAATGATCCAGGAAATTTTGGAGCGATTCTCAGAAGCTGTGATGCTTTCGGCGTTTCTGGTGTCATTATTAAAAAACACGGACAAGTGATGCTCAATGCGACTGTTGCTAAAACTTCTACTGGAGCGATTAACTATGTTAAAGTCGCAATGGTCACTAATTTATCCCAGGCTATTGAACGGTTGAAAAAAGAAAACTTTTGGATTGTTTCTTCTGAGGGGGGCTCAGACACCAATTACCAAGATTTGAAATACGATTTCCCAGTCGCCTTAGTCATTGGAAGCGAAGGAGAAGGAATTTCTCCACTTCTAATCAAAAGGTCAGATTTTGTTGTTAAAATCCCAATGAAAGGGCACGTCAACTCCTTAAATGCTTCTGTTGCTACAGGAATTTTGTTGTCTTACATAAATATTAAGTAACTGTCGCCGTAGAAAGGTTTTCATATGGAGAGGAAACACAAAGATCAGTATTTGATCTATTTATTGAAATGTGGAAATAAAGAGGCACAAAAAATCTTTTTTGATCGCTACATTTATTTAGCCAAGGTCATCGGAGGCGATTTTTATCGCAGCAATTATTTGCCCGGGATGACCGCAGATGACATTTCGGCAATTTATATTGCCAACATCCATGTTGCTTTAAAATTTTATAATGAAAAAATCGGAAGTTTTAAAGCTTTTTGGAAGCAAATTTCTTTTCACGAATCCATGAAATTTGTCAGTGAGAACATGAGACACTTTCGTCCTGGCAATATTTCTTTAAATCAAGTTATCGATGAAGATGGCGAAACGACTGTTGAAGAGATTATTGGTTTTAACGACGATGATATTTCCATTAAACTCGCAATAGATGATATCGTTTATCAAATTGAAGAAAATGAGAATTCGTCGTTAACAAGCGAAGAAAGAGATGTCTTTATTCATTATTCAATGGGCTTTTCGTACCAAGAAATTGCAGAAAAGAGAAAAAGCGATATAAAGCATATTCGCTACATTTATGCACGCGCAAAGAAAAAACTCGCCGAAACAACTAATTTTAAATAATGTCATTATTTCTTTATGCTATAATTCATTGATATGAATGCGTTAGAAATAAAAGAACTTTCCTTTAGTTATGATGGTGTGACAAATGTTGTAGATAACATCACTTTTTCACTCGAAAAAGGAAAATTCGTTTCAATAATCGGGCACAACGGTTCAGGGAAATCAACGCTTGCTAAACTGATTATTGGATTATTGACTAAAAAAAGTGGTTCAATCCGTGTTTTTGAGTGCGAATTAGATGAAAAAAGCGTTAAGGATATTAGAAAGAAAATTGGAATCGTCTTTCAAAATCCTGATAATCAATTCATCGCTACGACTGTTGAAGACGATATTGCTTTTGGCTTAGAAAATAATCAGATTTCTCAACAAAAAATGGTTGAATTAGTCAATGAATTTGCTTTAAAAGTCGGTATGGAAAAATTTATGAATAAAGAGCCGGCCAATCTTTCAGGCGGTCAAAAACAAAGAGTGGCAATCGCGGGTGTTTTGGCGATGATGCCGAATATTGTGATTTTTGACGAAGCGACATCAATGCTTGATCCCAAAGGAAAAGCAGACATTCGCGAATTGATTAAAAACATGCGTAAAAACAATCCGGAGATGACGGTTTTGTCAATTACGCACGACATCGAAGAGGCATTTTTAACTGATGAAGTGATTGTCATGAACGAAGGAAAACTGATCAGACAGGGGACACCTTTAGAAGTTTTTGCAGATCGCGAAGTTCTCAAGGAAATTTCATTATCCGAACCTTTCTTTTTAGAATTAAGGAACAAACTTTTAGTAGAAGGATATCAAGTAGATAAATGCGAGTCGCTCGAGGATTTAATGGAGTACTTATGCCAATAAAAGTCGAAAACTTATTTCATACATATGCACTCAAAACTCCGTTTCAATCCGAGGCAGTTAATGGAGTTAGTTTTGAAATTGAAGATCACGCTTACGTTGCGTTCATCGGTCCGACAGGAAGCGGCAAAACCACAATCATTCAGCACTTAAACGCACTTCTTAAACCGACAAAAGGAACGATTGTTGTTGATGATTTTGTTATAGATAACAAAAAGAATAAAAAAATCAAAGAACTCCGCAAGCATGTCGGAGTGGTATTTCAATTTCCCGAATATCAATTGTTTGAAGAAACAGTTGAAAAAGATGTCGCTTTCGGACCGAAAAATTTCGGACTTAAAGATGAAGAAGCTTTACAAAAAGCACACAGAGCACTTTTGTCTGTTGGCCTAGATGAATCTTATTTTAAACGTTCGCCTTTTGAGTTATCAGGTGGAGAAAGACGAAGGGTGGCAATCGCTGGCATATTAGCAATAGAACCGGATATTTTAGTTTTAGATGAACCAACCGCAGGTCTTGACCCCCGAGGTACGACAGAAATTATGAATTTAGTCGATAAAATGCATAAAAATGGAACGATGGTCATTCTTGTTTCTCATGATATGGAGTTAGTTTTAAAATACGCCGAAAAAGTTTTTGTCGTAAAAGATGGAAAAATATTATTCGAGGGCACACCGCAAGGCGCCTTTATGAATTTAGATGAAAGTTCTGGAATCGAAGTCCCAGAAATATTCACCTTTGCACAAAAACTAAAAAAACGCGGTTTTGATATCGATTTTGAAAAAATCAAAAACATCGATGATTTAATCTTACAAATCTCGATAAATAAGGAGAAACGATCATGACATCCGTCACGTTTGGGCGTTATGCTCCTTATAACACTTTCATCCACCGACTTGATCCGAGAAATAAAATTATTTTAATGGTTCTTTTAATGGTGACGATTTTTTTACCTTTCAGCGTTTGGTCGACAAGTCTTATTATGTCTTCGATATATCTAATGATATTAGTTATTGTCATGCTCATCGCGAAAGTCAGTTTTATCAATTTGTTTAAAAGTTTAAAAGCAATGTGGTTCTTAATTTTATTTTTATTAATAGTTTACATATTCATCCCAAATCCAACCTATACGCATGTCGCTTTTTCTATTAAATCGTTTGATGTTTATTGGGATGCGTTTTATCAAAGCGCATACATTGTCTTACGTTTGATTTTAATGATTTGCATCACAACGATTTTAACCAGCACGACTAAACCGCTTGATTTGACCTATGCTTTAGAATGGTATTTGGTGCCTCTTAAAGTGATTAAATTCCCAACGCACGAAGTAGCGATGACAATCTCAATAGCATTGAGATTTATTCCTACCATCCTTGATGAAACAGACCGGATTATGAAAGCCCAGACTTCAAGAGGTGCAGAATTCAATCACGGAAGATTATTTAAAAGATTCAAAGCTATTATTTCTTTAATCGTTCCTCTTTTTATATCAGCCTTTGAACGAAGTGGACAATTAGCAGAAGCGATGGAGGCTCGCGGTTATGATCCAAGAGCGAAAAGAACCCGTTATAGAACTTTAAAATTCCATTGGACGGATGCTGTTTCCTTTTTGTTAATCGGAGCAATTTTTGCAGGAGTTTTATATTTAACTATCGCTCACAAGGATATGAATTTAATCACCGAAATTTTCAAAGTAGAGGTTAGTTTCTGATGAAAATTTTAGGAAAAGTTGAATATGTTGGAACCGCGTATAATGGTTGGCAAAAACAAAAAAACGGAAAGACAATTCAAAACGTTATAGAAAGTGTTTTATCAAAAATTTTTAACACAGAAATTACAATTTATGGGTCTGGTAGAACCGATGCCGGAGTGCATGCTAGCGGACAAAGATTTCACTTTGAGGTTGCAAAAGAAAAGATTGATTTAGGTCTTTTAAAACACGGTATAAATACAATTTTACCAGATGATATTCGAATCATTTCATTGGTGAAAGTAGATTCAAATTTTGATGCTAGAAAAAGCGCAAAAAAGAAAATTTATGAATACGCAATAATTTTTGGAGAAGCAAAAGTCTTTCAAAAACCTTACTTCTGCGAGGTCAAACGACAAATCTCGCGTGAAAATTTTGAAAAAACCTTAAATTTATTTGTTGGTAAACATAACTTTTCTTCTTTCACTTCAAAGGTTAATGATGAAAATAATTTTGTTCGAACGATTTATTCCATCGAAATAAAAAACGATGGCAATCAAGCTATTGTCACTTTAATCGGAGATGGTTTTATGAAATATATGATTCGTTATTTGATTGGCGTTGCATTAGCTGTTGCGAATGGGAAAATGACTCTTGAAGAAGTCAAAAAACGCTTAGAGTTTTCATCCTCTCGACAGGTAACTTCTTTTAAAGCTCCGGCTAACGGACTCACTCTTGTTGATGTCTTGTACAACCTTTAACTATTGAATTATTTTTGATAATATATCAAACGAAGAGAGGAACTGATAATGGGAAGACATTTTGAAGTTAGAGCAAAATCTATGGCTGCAACTGCGGCTAAGAAATCTGCTCTTTATATGCGAGCGAGCAAAGAAATTTATATCGCCGCAAAATCTGGTGTGCCAGACCCAAATAGCAACTTAGCGTTAAGATCTGCAATCGACAAATGGAAAGGACAATCTGTTCCCAAAGACATCATTGATCGCGCAATAAAAAAAGCAATTGGCGGAGAAATCGAAAATTATATTGAAGGCCGTTATGAAGCGTTTGGACCAGGCGGTTCTTTTGTTGTGGTTGATACTCTTTCCGATAATGTGAATCGCGCTTTATCGGATGTTCGAACAGTCATTTCTAAAAAAGGAGGCCATCTAGGTTCTGTTTTATATAACTTTTTTGAAGCCGGAGTTTTTGTTTATAAAGGTGAAAATAAAATTGAAGTAGAAGAAGAACTTATATTAGGAGATGTCGACTTACAAGAAATTACAATTGAGGATGGAATCATAAATGCGCTGGTTGCGCCGACAGATTTTCAAAAGGCAAAAGAAGTTTTGAAAAGTTTAGGAGTTGAAGAATTTGAAACATGTGAAATCATGCTTCTTGCAAATGAACAAATAAATTTGGAAGATCCGGAAGACTTGAAAAAATTCAATGAATTACTCGATGCACTTGACGAATTACAAGACGTGCAAGCCGTTCATCACAATGTAAATTTATAAGAAACTGGGCTCCAGTTTTTTATTAAACGTTCAATTCACAAATATTAAACTTTTTATTCGCAAAAAAGAATTTATAAAATTTTAAAAATAATTACATAAAAAAGTCATTTGTAAGACTTACAAACAACAATTTCACTCTTTTTGTTTCCATTAAGGAAATTATCATTGACTTTAACAGTAGAAATATATAATATTTAACTCGGCACAATCGCCAAAACTAGTAGTCCCGGTAAGATTTACAAGTTTGGTAAGGAGGAAAGTTATGCAACGTCAAACATCTATTGCAAAACCAAAGGAAATCCAACGCAAATGGTATGTCATTGATGCAACTGACAAACCGCTTGGTCGTTTAGCCAGCGAAGTCGCCGTTATTTTAATGGGAAAAAATAAGCCAATTTTTACCCCTAACGTCGATTGCGGTGATTTTGTGATCATTGTCAACGCTGAAAAAGTTGCTTTGTCTGGTAAAAATATATTGATCAATAAAGTTTATTACAATGCTTCAGGTTACACTGGTGGTCTTCGTAAAAGAACTGCAAAAGAAATGATTGAAAAATATCCAGAAGAAATGGTGGAACGCTCAGTCCACGGTATGTTACCAAAGGGAAAACTAGGAAGAGCTATCGAGAAAAAACTCTTCGTTTATAAAGGCCCAGAGCACAAACACGAAGCTCAAAAACCAGAAATTCTTGAGCTTAAATATTAGGAGGAATCATAATGGCTAAAAAAAGTGATGTCCAATATTATGGAACCGGTCGTCGAAAATCATCGATTGCCCGCGTTTATATCACCCCTGGAAAAGGCAAAATCATCGTCAATGCACGTGACGTGAATGAATACATGCCTTATGAGACGCTTGTCATGGATTTAAAGCAACCATTAGTTTTAACTAACACGCTTGAAAAGTATGATATTAATGCGACTGTTAAAGGTGGAGGATTTACTGGTCAAGCAGGAGCGATTCGTCTTGGTATCGCCCGAGCTTTACTCGAAGCCGGTGTCGATCGTAAAACTTTAAAAATCGCAGGTTTCATCACTCGTGATGCTCGTGCGAAAGAAAGAAAGAAATACGGTCTTAAAGCCGCTCGTCGCGCCCCACAATTCTCTAAACGTTAACCGTTTCGGAATAAAAACTTTAAACCCGCATTCATATGCGGGTTTTTGAATAAAAATGCGATTGATTTTCAAAAAATGATATAGTATATTATTTAAGCGTCAATATCCGCATTTGGGCCTTTAGCTCAGTTGGTTAGAGCACTCCCCTGATAAGGGAGAGGTCGATAGTTCGAGTCTATTAAGGCCCACCAAATTCAATAACAATGTCTACGGACATTTTTATTTTAAAACTAAATTGTGTTCACTTTTCTTCTGTTGAAAAAATAGTGCTGATTTGCTAGTATTATAAAGCATTTATTCGGACACTTAGTTCAGCGGGAGAACGCTTCCTTCACACGGAAGAGGTCACAGGTTCAATCCCTGTAGTGTCCACCAAAAAAGTGCCGGCTTAGCTCAATTGGCAGAGCAACTGATTTGTAATCAGTAGGTTGTAGGTTCGATTCCTATAGCTGGCACCACTATTGCAGCTGTGGCGGAACAGGCAGACGCACTAGACTTAGAATCTAGAGAGGAAACTCGTGCAGGTTCAATTCCTGTCAGCTGCACCAAAAAAATATTTGGTTAGTGTTTCAAAAACACGATAAATTACTAGAAAAGCACCTTAGATGGTGCTTTTTTGTGCTTTGTAGACAAAAAATGATAGAGTTCAATTCCTTTCAAAGGTTGGCAGAAAGATTTTACATTTTTACATAATATTTCAAGAACTAACATCAAAGAACCAATTTCATAAAGTATAAAAGTTAGTCATGTGATAATATTATCTTTACATGGATGTAAAAAACGAAAATAGTGAGACCATTGAATCTACTTCTAATTTTTCTAAAAAAGAAAAAAAGAAATCGCCTTGGAAGTACATTATAAACATCGTTATTGTTTTAATCGTTACTATTGGTGCCGTTGCGATTTCTTTAGCGGCAGATTTTAAAAATATTGTCGAATCCTTTAAAACGGTGAATTGGTTTTGGATTGGAATGTGCTTTTTAATGGTCATCTTAGCTGCGGGATTGAGAAGTCTGATTCTTTTTGCATTCGCACGTTTATATACGAGAAATTATCATTACCACCAAGCTCTTGCCTGTGATAGCATTGGAACTTTTTATAACTCAGTTACTCCAGGCGCTAGCGGTGGACAAGTGATTCAAGCCTATACATACAAAAAGCAAGGTGTTCCGATTTCCGCTGCGGCTTCAATCCTCGTCATGTATTCGATCGTTTATCAAATTGTTCTCATCGTTTATGGGATTGTTTCGTTCATCGTGAAATACGATACATTAATGGTGATTAAAGCGATCGATTTTACAATTAATAATGTTCCTATTTCAATTCCTATTTTGCCGCTAACAATTATTGGTTTTGCGCTTAATCTCAGTGTTATTTTAATTGTTTTATTGATGTCTTATTCTAGAAAATTCCACAATCTTGTTTTAGGTCCGATAATTTCTTTTTTGGCTAAAATCAAGATTGTTAAAAACCCAAATAAACTTCGGGAGAATCTTCGCGTTCAAGTCGAGAACTTTAAAATTGAACTCCGACGCTTGTTATCGAACATTCCTTTTACAATCTTAGTTACGATTCTCTTTTTTCTAGTCGTGACTTTGACATATTCAATTCCATTTTTTGCCGGTAAAGCTTTAGGTGCTGAATATTCGTCTGAATGGATTTCGTTTTGGGATAGTATCTACTATGGAAATTATCATCAGATGATCACTGGCTTAATTCCAATTCCTGGTTCTGCAGGAGCGTCTGAATATTTCTTTAACCAACTTTTCTATACTTATTATAATTCGAGTGGTGACATTGAAATCTCCACACTTGCAGCACAACTTATTTGGAGAACTATCACCTTTACAATTCCGCTTATTATCGGAGGTTTTGTTGCCGCTTTTTATCGTTCTTCCCCCAAGGAAAATATTCCTCAAGAACATTCCTTCCGAGATACTTTTGTTTCCTTACAAAAAAGTACATATGTTGAACGAAAACAATCTGCGGATGCTGAATTTGACACGATGCGGCTCAATCGTGAATTGATTCGTGAATCTCTCAAGAGAAAAAAGGAAAAAGATAATTTAGACAAAGAACAACCTTCTCGTCGTTTTGATCAAACCGATTGGAGCGAAATTGAAGTCGATGATACATATCTTTTAGAAGAAGAATCCACTGAACAATTAAGCGATGGGATCAGTGACACCAAAAAAGAAAAAGAGGAGGGCACTGAAAAATGAGAATTGCAATTTTTTCGGATACTTATCCTCCCCAAATAAACGGTGTTGCTACCTCGACTTATAATTTAGTCAATACTTTAAAAGCTCACGGACACGACGTTTTGCTTGTCACCGTCAATCGGACAGATACGAAATTTAACTTCAGTGAGGGAGTAGTTGAAATCCCTGGAATCTTATTAAAGAGAATTTATGGTTATCGTCTAGCCCCGATTTATCACGGAAAAGCGATGCGCGTCATCAGGGATTGGAACCCTGAAATCATTCACAATCAAACCGATGCCGCAGTTGGGCAATTTGCAAAAATTGTTGCCCGTCATTTAAAAATTCCAATTGTTTATACTTATCACACTCAATACGAAGACTATACTTACTATGTTACCAAAGGTAATTTTGATCGAATCGCGCGAAACGTGATTCAATATTATTCTCGGATGGTCGCAAAAGGATCAACGGGTTTTATCACCCCGAGTGTGAAAACAAAAGAGATGATGCGAATGTATGGAAGCGATGTTCATATTTCAGTTATTCCAACCGGAATTGATTTTTCTCTTTTCGAAGAAAATAAAATTGATAAAAAAGAAGTTGATGAATTTAAAAAAGAACACGGAATAAAAGAAAATACTTTAGTGTTTTTGATTCTCGGCCGTTTAGCCAATGAAAAATCGATGGATGTGAGTATTAATTACTACGCTGGTTTTTTAAAAAAACATCCTGAAATTGATACAAAAATGTTCATTGTCGGAGGTGGACCAGCACGAAATTCCTTAGAACTTCTCACTCATGAACTAAAGATCGCCGATAAAGTCGAATTCATCGGACCAGTTCCTGCCTCACGAGTTCCATTTTTCTATTATCTTGCTGACGTTTATACATCTGCCTCAATTACCGAAACTCAAGGATTGACATTTATGGAAGCAATGGCGAGTCGGACCTTGGTTTTAGCACGGTATGACGATAATCTCACTGGAGTTATTGAGGATAATGAAACAGGTTTTTTCTTCACTAGCGAAGATACTTTTATCGAAAAGGTCGAAAGGATAATCGCTTCAAATCAAGAAGAAAAAGAGCGGATTCATGAAAACGCATTGAAAATTATTGAAAAATATTCGATTCAGACATTCTATGAAAATGTGATGGAGGTTTATTTGCGCTGTGTTAAAAAATACTGGTAAAAAAATTAAACGCATTAGAATTTGTAAAGAAAAAGTCGTCATCTATTTTTTTGATCAAACCAAATTGAATATTTCTCACGATACTTATGCTTCTTTTTATTTTTTTCCAAACAAAGAACTATCAGCTCAAGAGTTAAAGGAAATTAAAGATTTAAATGGAACTTCTTTGTTGTTAAACGAAGCATTGAAGTTGTTAAAAAAATCGGTGATGAGTGAACAAAAAGTTCGAGAAAAATTGCTGACAAAAAGCACCAATCGAAAAAAAATTGAATCCGTGATCAAGTCCTTAAAAGAACACGATCTTATTTCCGATGAAGCTTATGTCGCAGATTTTCTTATTTATGCCCAAGAAAAAAAGATGGGAAAATATAAAATCATCAACGAACTAATCAAACGCGGAATTAGGCCTGAAATGGCAAAAAAAGTTGTATTTAAAGAACACGAAGAATTGAAAAAAGCACTTTCGCTTCTTCCTATACTTTTAAGAAGGTACGCTACTCGCAATGACCAAGCGAAAAAAGAAGCAATTTTTAATTATTTATTAATGCGCGGTTATTCTAGTGAAATCGCCCACAACGTAGTTAAAGAAATTCGCTATAATGAAAAAAAGGAAAACGATTTTCTCGAGAGAGATTTTGAACTTCTCTATTTGAGACTTTCGTCGAGATTTGAAGGTCGTGAACTATTTGAAAAGGTCAATGAACAATTACGTAAAAAAGGATATAAATACAACGCAATAAAACTGAAATGGGAGGAAAAAGATTTTGAAAACAATTAGTGAATTTGTCGATGGAGAAAGAATAACTACGCAATTGATGGTTGTCAGCGCCTTAAAAGGCGTGACGAATAACGGTCTGAGTTATTTGACGATCGACTTAAGAGATGCAAGTGGAACGATCAATGGGAAAAAATGGGAAGTAAGCGCATATGATGAAGAAACTTTTCAAGCTGGAACTGTTGTCGAAGTAACTGGAGATGTCATTTTTTATAAAACTTCTTTGCAGTTAAAAATTTTAAGTGCCAAAAAAGTTGACGAAGATGAAATTGACTTGATGAAGTTTGTCAAAGGTCCACCAGTAGAAAAAGAAATTTTGATCGACAGATTGAACGAACACATCGCATCGATCAAAGACAAAGAGTGCCGCGCAATTGTGACGAGTATTGTCGAAGAACACGCAAAAAAAATCTTTGATTATCCAGCGGCCGTGAGTATTCATCATGAATTCGCAAGCGGATTATTATTCCACACGGTTTCGATGGCGGATATCGCTAAATTGCTCGCTGATTATTATAAAGACATCGATCGCGATATTTTACTCGGTGGAGTCATTTTACACGATGTCGGAAAAACGATTGAGTTTGAAGGAAGTGTCGTCTATAAATATTCGGTTGAAGGAAAATTGATTGGCCACATTTCAATCATGGTGGCAGTCATTAGAGAAACAGCTAAAAAATTAGGAATTACGAGCGAAATTCCACTTCTTCTTGAACATATGGTTTTATCTCATCACGGTGAATATGAATTCGGTTCACCAGTTTTGCCACTCACCAAAGAAGCGATTTTACTCAATTATATTGATAATATTGATAGCAAAATGGCAATTATCAATAAAGCCTTAGAAGATGTCAAGCCGGGAGAATTTTCACAAAAAATATTCGCCCTTGATGGACGAACGCTTTATAAACCAAAAAAGAATTGAAATCGGAATAATAAAAAAAGTGGCAGTGCCACTTTTTTAACCTAAATTTCAGATTTTATCTTATCTGCAACAGCAGGCAAATTGAGATTTTCTAAATCTGGGTTTTTCATTTCGATGACAACTTTATCATCTTTTCCATAACGCGGAATTACGTGGACATGGAAATGTTTGACAGTTTGACCAGCAGTTTCATAACAATTCGTCAATACGTTTACTCCTTTGGCTCCGAGAATCCGAATTTGAATTTGACCAACTCTTTGCGCGACATCCATCACTTGATGAATCGCGGCTTTTGGAGTGTTTAAAAAATTCTCATAATGTTTTTTCGAAATGATCAAAGTATGACCAGGAGTGACGGGAGAAATGTCGAGAAACGCAAGGACGTTACTGTCTTCATAGAGCTTATAACACGGGATTTCCCCGTTGGCTATTTGACAGAAGATACATTTTTCTTTCATCTTTGTATACCTTCTTTCTGCTTATATTATATATAAGAAAAAAGGGGTTGCACACCCCTTTTAAAGTTTTTAACCTTTTTTATTCGTCTTCAAAGAGTTCCGGATAATTGGCTTCGAAGTAATCATAAATCGTTTCATCGTGATAAGCGATCGAAGCTGCTTTGAGCCAATATTGAGTTGAAAGAGTTTTGTAAGAAGAGTTTTCGGCGATTACTTGAGCGACTTCGTGAGAAATCTTTTCAATTTTATTCCAGCCTTCAACTTCTCCATAAATTCCTTCGTAATTCTTATCACTGGTAAGCGATAATTTTGAAGATGAAACGGCTTCGGTCACTTCGACAAGATAATAAGTGCTGGTCGATTTGTTGAACCAAAGGAAATCGTTTGCATAACCCGTTGTTGATTCTTCTTCAACAGAAACTTTTTCAGATGTAGCCGGTTTTAAATAATAATGGCCATTGATTTTACAGACATAGTTTCCTTCATTTTCAGGAATTGCATATACGCCTTCAACAAAACGATCTGGATAAGGATCGACATTTTTATCTAATGCGTTAGCGACACCGATATTGAATAAACGAGTTCTAATTTCTTCATAAAGATCGCTTAAACCGCCGCTTTTAACATAGAATCCATCGGTGGTGTAGTCTTCTAAACTAACCGAATTGACTTTCTTTGCAAATCCGACACTGACGGTAGTTTTACCACTGCCGGTGAAATTATTATGAATTTCGACATCATCGGTTTGTGGATCGACCGTAATTTTTTCGAGATCTTGGATGATTGTACCGAATTTGGTTCCTTGCCAATAGGTGTGACTTGAAGCGGTGTAACCTGTTGTATCATCAAATACTTTATTGAGTGCACCAGCTGTAACTAAAAGGTTGGCTGCTCTTTCTTCAGAAGTCGTTGGCGCTACGGTAAATGTTGCAGGTAAACCAACTCCTTTCCAAGCTTTAGAAACTAGTTCCATATCAGCGTTAGCTAAATCGGTAGCATCTGTAGTATTGATATAAGTATCAATGTAAGCGTTCATCAAATTACCGGCCAAAAGTGGATATTCACTATTGACAGTTAAAGAGACGACATTAACATCTCGAGCGTAAGCACGTCCAATCGTGTTGTAACTTTGATCGAACAAATATTGTTCAACAAGAATTTCTCGATAGATTTCAGGAATGAGATCTTTAGAAATATAGTTGAATCCTTTAGCCTCGTTTTCAAGAAGCTCGACATTGACAAATTCATCGAAAACTTGTTCTTTTTCAATTTCTGGAAGAATGAGAACTTTTTCGTGAAGTATGGTTGTAGATGGAACGTCTCCAGCCTTTGTTGGGTTAGCAACTCTTGCGTTTTGACTAATCAAATTCATCAAATATTTTTCTTCGCTAAAACGACTCAAATCATCATTATAAGAACCACCCGCAATAGCGTCGTAGATAGTTTCTTTTACACGAGTTTGAATTCGATTATAAGCTTCTTTGACGCGACGATATTCGCGCTTACGAGATAATTCGTCCGTTTTACGCTTTCCATCGCTATCTTTGATCCAATAGGATTTATGAAGTTCAAGGAATTGCTTGACGTCGTCATTGAGTGTTTCTTCGGCATCAACTTTTGAGGCCGCTTCCGATAAAGAAATCGGATCAGCAGTTGTAGAACCTTTATAACGGCCGATGACAGAAATTGCGAGTTGATGTAAGACTTCGTCTAAAACATCTCTTGCTAATGTCCCATCATCTTTGATTGCATCATAAATGATGCTCATGATGTTATTTGGAACCCCACTAGCTAAAGTATCGGTTCCTGTGTCAACGATTAAAGGATTATCGTAATCGACTGGTTTAGCCATTACTTCATTACAAGCAGTGAGCATTAAAGCAGAAAGTAAGAAGACAGGGATTAATTTCTTATTTTTCATAATAGCAAGCTCCTCCTTTTTTCCATAAAGCTAAATCAGGATCGTAGTCATCAAAGTTGATTGCACAGGTGATTTTTACAAGTCGTTTACTGCCTTCTAAATCCGTACCATAGTCATCATCGCGTTCTTCGTATTGAGCGTTGAGCAAATCTAAATAGCTTTGCCAAGTTTTTTGAACATCTTGTTCATCGCTCCAAGTGTTATAAGAACGTTTTTGTTCGATGTATCGATCAATCTCCTCTCGGACCGTTTCATCGTTAATTTTAATTTGTTCATTTTTGACAAATTCTTCAAAGATTCGGTAATCGTACATCGGATCAAATCCTTTGATATTATTTTTGACCGTGTTTGCACGCTCAATATATGTAGACGTATCTGCGTTTAGATAATTGACATAAGTCGTTTTGGCGACTGTTCCATTTTTTGGATAATCTTGGTCGCGCGGAGTTTTGGTTGTGTAATATTCATCGATTGTGACGTTGTTATATGAATATCCATTTGTAGTAGCGTTATAGCCATTAATTGTTCCATCTAATTCAAAAACAGATCTTTGAATGACCATGAAATGAATTCCGTATTCACTTCTAACTCCAACAATCACTCGTCCAAATTCATCGGTGAGAACTTTTTTTGTTCCAAGTCCTAAACCTGGAATTAGACGGAATCCGGTTTTTCCAGCTGCTGGAGTGACCAAGGCTGGATAATCGTGATTGCCAGTATCATCTAGTTTTTCATCTGTGATTACAAAGACGTTGTGAATATTGAGAAAATTGTTCCAATAGATATTTCTTGGGAAATATTTGGCCACGCCCTCATTAACTGTTACTTTACCAGGAGTTTTTTCGGTTTTATAAACTTCGCCCAATCTTTTAAATACTTCAAAAGACACTTCGCCTAATCCGATTTGTTCTAATTGTGAATCGACATTTAAGGCACTGCCACTGTCTGTGTCGTATTCTTTATCTAATCCAAAGAATTCTTTACGATCAAACGTTTGATCGCCAGTGACATTTTTAGCGTAAATTCCATCAAATGCAAAAATCCCTAATTTGAATTCGTTTACGAACGAAGTGCTGACATCCATGATCCCCGCATCACCGTAAATGGAAGAAGAAGTATCATCACTCCATTGTGAAGCAGCATTACCAAAGGTATTTGTCGCACTCGCGAGTGCTTCATAAACCGTGTTTAAGTGCTGCGCTTCATCAGCCGTAATCTCACTAGTTACGTAATTGCTAGCGTCTCCACTCGTTTTAACTAAGATGTGGCGAATGTGATATGGGGACATAGCTTTGTGATTTTCAGTGCTATATTTGGCCCAATTACCGCCTTCTTTTTTAAAACCGATGTATTCACTAGTCAAGGAAGGGAGATTATTGTCGAGGTGTTTGTCCTCGATTTCTTTCTTTTCTAATTGATAAAGGAATAGTTCGACAAGTTCTTTTCGATCTTCAACTTTGTTGTTGTCAAGAATCTTCTCCCATTCTTCATCGTATTTAGTTCCGTTTGTGTTAGCGTTAGATCTCGCTTCTTGTTCTTTAGCCTTAACTTTGTCTTCGGCTTCAGCCTTCAAAGAAACGAGTTTCGCTTTGACATCTGCGTCGGTACTTGTATCAAAATAGTTGCGAATCAAAACTTCGAGAATTGCTTCGTAGAATTTTGAAATTCCATTAGCGCTTGTTTTATATTCGTTAAACAAAGCGGTGGCATCAACGTCAAGGGTCTCTCCGTTATAACCCGTGAGCGTTAAAATGGAATTATCTTTAGCGGTTACGTCTGAACACGCTGTAAGTCCAAGCGCAGCAATGAAAGCAGAAACTAAAGCAATAGATAACTTTTTATGCTTCATTATGCGTCCTCCTTAATTTTCATAGCGTTAATATTTTATATATTAGTAATTTTTATTGCAACTAAATAATTTAGAAGTTTCACGTTTCACATTTCAAATGATATTTTTAATAAAAATAGAAAAAAGTTATCGTATTGTTTGATACTAATATTTCTCTGTTGTAAAATTGTTTGGATTTGAGGTAAAAACAATGCGCGAATTAACAATAAAAGACCTTCATGTTTCTACAGAAGGAAAAGAAATATTAAAAGGAGTCAATTTGACTATTTATCAAGGTGAGACGATTGCGTTATTAGGACCCAACGGTCACGGTAAATCGACTTTGTTAAATGTGATTATGGGACATCCTAAATATATGATTACGAGTGGAACGATTGAACTAGATGGGCAAGACATCACGTGTCTAGGTCCTGACGAAAGATCTAAAGCGGGTATTTTTCTTGGAATGCAATACCCTGCAGAAGTTCCAGGAGTTATAAATGCTGACTTCTTAAAAGCCGCGATCAATGTTCGAAATGAGAAACCGATTTCTTTATATAATTTCTATCGTGTTGTCGATGGCACAACGAAAGAATTAGGAATGCCTCTTGACCTTGCGAATCGTTTTTTAAATGAAGGGTTTTCAGGTGGCGAAAAGAAGAGAAATGAAATTTTACAAATGATGATTTTAAAACCAGATTTTGTCTTACTAGATGAGATCGATTCAGGGCTTGATGTCGATGCGATTCAATCGGTCGCAAACGCCCTCAAAAAAAATCAAACTCCGGATAGAAGTTTTCTTATTATTTCCCATTACGCGCGATTATTTGATTTAGTCACTCCGACAAGATCTTTGGTGATGATCAACGGTCGAATTGTTTTAGAGGGCGGGATGGAATTGATTCAAAAAATAGATAAAAGCGGATATGAATTTTTAAAACTTGAGCACGGAATTGAAATTGAAAAAGAAGCCGAAACAATGAACCAAATTTCAATAGGTGTTTGTGCGACAAGAGAAAGATTTTAAATGGAAAGAACGAGCGTTTCTAAATTGATCAAAAATGGTGAACTCGTCTTCACTCAACAAGACAGTTTTTCATATGTTTTAGATAGTGCTGAATTAGAAAATGTTTCTAGTTTAGTTTTAAAAAAAGGAGCGCGAATCAACTTACTTTTGCTAGATGATGCGGCGACTAAACTTAAAATTGTTTTGAAGGAAAATTCGTCTTTAGATTTTAAATCTTTAAACACTTTTGAAATCAAAAACTCTGAAAAAACCTTTGATTTACGCGCAAATACGGAATTAAAACTCAGTTTTGCTGATTTTTCAGCAGGAAAAGGAGTTGAAAAAGTCACGGTCAATTTGCTCGGAAGAAACGCAAAATGCAATTGGTTTTTGTCATCGATTTCTACTCAAAAAGATAATAAGGAATTTAAAGTTTCAATTAATCATATTGCTCCAGATACAACTGCGACTGTGGATAGTTATGGAGTCGCTAAGGATGAATCGCGTTTAGTCTTTTCTGGTGTTTCTCATATTCAAACAAACGCGCAAAAATCTAAGACTAAACAAAATGCACGGATCATGGTTTTTTCGCGTGATGCTATTGCAGTTGCGAAGCCGATTTTGAAGATTGATGAAAACGATGTTCAAGCCGGACACGCTGCCGCATTAGGTCAAGTCAACGAAGAACATTTGTTTTACCTAAGATCCCGCGGTCTCAGTGAAAACGAAGCGAAAACATTGATTATTATGGGATATTTAAAACCGATTTTGCGGAACTTTGAAGACGAAGAAATCAAACAAAAAATTGAGAAATTAATATTGGAGAGGGTGTGAGTAAATCTATGTATGACGTATATAAAATAAGAAAGCAATTTCCGATGTTAGACGGGACGAAATCGATGAATGGAAAACCACTCATATTTTTAGATAACGCTTCGACAACTTTTAAACCTCAATCGGTCATCGACACACTCACGAAATATTATTCACAAACGACTTCAAATTCTCATCGCGGAGATTACGATCTTTGTTATCAAATGGACGTTGAAGTTGAAAACTCACGACAAGTTATTGCTGATTTCATTAATGGTGAGAAAAAAGAAATAATTTTTACCAGCGGCACTTCGATGTCAATCAATCTTATCGCTTATGGTTACGGAATAAAATTTTTAACTGCAGATGATGAAATTTTAATCACTGAAGCCGAACATGCTTCTAATGTTTTACCTTGGTTTAGAGTTCATGAATTAACTGGTTGTAAAATTTCTTACATTCCATTAGATAAAAAAGGGAGATTGACTCCCGAAAATTTGCGGAAGGTAATTTCTAAAAAAACCAAGATGGTTTGTGTCGCGCATGTAACCAATGTTTTAGGTTTCATTGCTCCGATTAAAGAATTGGCCAAAATTGCACATGAATACGGTGCTGTCATCGCGGTTGATGGAGCGCAATCTGTTCCGCATATCAAAACTGACGTCAAGGATTTAGATATTGATTTCCTTTCCTTTTCCGGACATAAAATGTGTGGGCCCACTGGAGTCGGAGTTTTATGGGGAAAATATGACCTTCTCGATAAAATGGACCCATTTTTAGCAGGTGGTGGGATGAATGCTAAATTCGACATGTGTGGTGATATTGAATATTTGATTCCACCATCTAAATTCGAAGCGGGAACCATGAATCTATCTGGAATTCTCGGTTTGAAAACCGCAGTAGAATTCATCAATGAAATCGGAATTGACAATATTCATGAACATGAAATCAATTTAAGAAAACATTTCATTGAAAAAGCAAAAGACATTGAGGATTTGATCATTTATAACGAAGAAGGCGGCACCGGAATTGTCACCTTTAACATCAGAGATGTTTTTGCCCAAGATGAAGCGACCCTTTTGAATAGCAAAGGAATCGCAGTTAGAAGTGGTCAACATTGTGCAAAAATATTGACTAATTTCTTAAAAACAAGCGCAACTTGTCGGATGTCGACTTATTTATATACTACATATGAAGATATTGACCAATTTTTAAATGCTCTTCGTGAAGGAGGTAATATTTTAGATGCTTATTTTAACTGAGCAAATGATGAGAGAAATCATCGTCGATCATTACACTTACCCTAGAAACAAGAGAAATCCTGATTCGGATAAATATGAGAAAATCCATATGCATTCTGAAAACTGCATCGATGATTTGGATATTTATGTTTTAAAAGAAAACGGCATGATAAAAGACGCCTGTTTTAATGGTGTTGGATGTGCTATTTCTACTGCAAGTACTGATATTTTATGTGATTTGGTTAAAAACCAAAACATTGCTACAGCGATGTCGATTCTAAAAAACTATGAAGCGATGATTCACGCTAAACCATACGATAAAGAAATTTTAGATGAAGCAATTGTCTTTATGAATACTTCAAAACAAGCAGCGCGGATTCGTTGTGCGATGATTGGTTGTACCGCAATTGAGGAATTGATAAAAAAATGAAAAAGAAAGATAAAATAGTTTTTCAAGAAGATACTGACACTGGCTTTAAAAATGTCGATGTTTCGATTTTAAAATCAGGAATTGGGCTAAGTGAACAAGTCGTTCGCAATATTTCGCGCTGGAAAAATGAACCTGAATGGATGCTTGAATATCGTTTAGAATCATTTAAGAGTTTTAATCGTTTCCCCTTGCCGCCTTTTGGGCCAGATTTGAGTGAAATCGACTTTGACACCTTCACATATTTTACCCGTCCGAGCGAAAAAGAAGAAACGAGTTGGGAAAATGTCCCAGAAACAATCAAAGAAACATTTAGAAAACTCGGTATTCCCGAAGCTGAACAAAAGTTCTTATCTGGAGTTTCGACGCAATATGAATCCGAAGTTGTGTACCACAACATGCTCGATGAAGTGAAAGAAAAAGGCGTTATTTTCCTTTCGACTGATATGGCATTAAAATTATATCCAGATTTAGTGAAAAAATATTTTGGTACCGTCGTTCCCTACAATGACAATAAATTCTCAGCGTTAAATGGAGCGGTTTGGTCTGGAGGTTCTTTTATCTATGTTCCCAAAGGAGTTAAACTCGAAAAACCCTTACAAAGTTATTTCCGAATCAACAATGAAAAAACGGGACAATTTGAAAGAACATTGATCATCGTCGATGAAGGAGCAGACGTCCACTACGTGGAAGGTTGCACCGCGCCTGCTTATTCAAAAGAATCTCTTCATGCTGCCGTTGTAGAAATCATAGTTTTAAAAGGTGGAAAATGCCGATATTCAACCGTTCAAAATTGGTCGACAAATATTATCAATCTCGTCACTAAAAGAGCGGTCTGTTATGAAGATGCTTCAATGGATTGGATCGATGGGAATATCGGTTCGATGACAAACATGAAATATCCTGCCTGTATTTTATTAGGAGAAGGCGCTAAAGGAACTTGTATTTCTATTGCGGTTGCCGGAAATGGACAATATCAAGATGCAGGTGCAAGAATGATCCATAAAGCTCCAAATACATCTTCGACAATCATTTCAAAATCGGTGGTCAAAAATGGTGGCGTTTCCAATTATCGAGGAACGGTGAGATTTGAAAAAAATGCTCACAATTCTCGCTCTCATATTGAATGCGATACTTTGATTTTGGATGAAAAATCACGTAGTGATACGATTCCAGTAAACGAAGTGAGAAATAATACGTCGTTTATCGAGCATGAAGCGACAGTCAGTAAGATAAATGAAGATCAATTGTTTTATCTTATGAGTCGCGGACTCAGTAAACAAAATGCGATGCAAATGATAATTATGGGTTTTATTGAACCTTTTTCAAGAGAACTCCCGATGGAATATGCAGTTGAACTCAATCAGCTGATAAAAATGGACATGGAGGGAAGTGTTGGCTAGAAATGAATAACACTTTCGATATCATTGTTGTCGGCGGAGGTCATGCCGGATTAGAAGCTGCATTTGCAAGTGCACGTTTAGGGTCAAAAACCCTTCTTTTAACTCTGAATATCAAAATGATGGGAAATATGCCGTGTAATCCTTCAATTGGTGGCTCCGCTAAAGGGATTGTAGTAAGAGAAATAGATGCTCTTGGCGGAATGATGGGAATCGCGGCTGATCATGAATATTTACAAATGAAAATGCTCAACACCAGTAAAGGTCCGGGCGTGCAATGTTTGAGAGCGCAAGCCGATAAAATTACTTATCCACGCTTCATGCAAGAATTAGCGTTAAAAACGGACAACCTCACTGTTTTAGAAGGGATGGTAACCAAGATCATTCATGATGAGCAGACGATCAAAGGCGTGGCGACAAGCGATGGGAGAAAATTTTATTCTCGCGCTGTAATTTTAGCTACTGGCACTTACATGGAAAGTGAAATACTCATCGGTCACAGCAAAACAAGTGGTGGACCTGATGGCGAATTACCGTCTTTAGGATTATCGGAAAATTTAAGATCGATGGGAATTGAAATCTATCGGTTAAAAACCGGAACACCTCAGAGGATTAAAAAAGATTCAATCGATTTTTCGAAATCGGAACCACAATACGGAACACCAGAAAAATTGGCATTTTCATATGAAACCACCACATTTGTCCCAATTGAAGAACAATTGCCATGTTATTTAACTTATACAACTCCTAAAACGCATTTAATTATCAACGAACATTTAGAAGATTCCTCACTTTACAGTGGACTAGTTAAAGGTGTTGGACCGCGCTATTGCCCTTCTATTGAAGATAAAATCGTGAAGTTCGCCGATAAGCAACGGCATCAACTATTTTTAGAACCCGAATCAAAGATAACTGATTCGATTTATTTGCAAGGTTTTTCAACGAGCATGCCAAAAGACGTCCAAATTGAAATGGTTCATTCTTTACCAGGCTTTGAAAAAGCAGAAATTTTAAAATATGCATACGCAATTGAATACGATGCGATCAAAACCGAAGAGTACGATGCAACTTTAATGATTAAAAAATGGCCAGGTTTATACGTGAGTGGTCAAATTTGTGGAACTTCAGGTTATGAAGAAGCGGCGGGTCTAGGTTTAATGGCGGGAATAAACGCAACTTTTAGATTACAAAATAAAGAACCACTGATTCTAAGGCGAGATCAATCCTACATCGGAGTGATGATTGATGACCTTATTACAAAAGGAACCGAAGAGCCATATCGATTGATGTCTTCTCGTGCGGAATTCAGGCTTCTTCTTCGCCACGATAATGCAGATTTTAGATTGACAGAAATAGGCTATAAAATAGGGCTAATCAGCGAAGAAAGATATAAAAAATTTAAAACTAAAAAAGAGAAAGTTGATCGAGTAATTGAAATCTTGAACACTAAGTTTATCGGAAAGCGAAAACCATTTGTAGATTATTTGATTTCTCTAGGTTTTAACGAAGTTAAGGGTGGCACAAAAGCTTCAGAAATTTTGAAGCGACCCGGGGTTACATATCGTGATTTAATTGCCTTTGTTCCTGATTTAAAAAACATACCTTTAGAGCATGAGACGGTTAAAGAAGTAGAAACAATGGTAAAATACGAGGGATATATCGCCAATCAAATCAAAGAAGCTAAAAATATGGCCAAACTAGATGAGGTGAAACTTCCCCCTGGAATCGATTATCTGAAGATGGATGGATTAGCTTTAGAAGCTAGATCTAAACTTGCAAAAATCGGTCCACGAACTATCGGACAAGCTTCAAGAATTTCTGGCGTTAATCCTGCGGATATTGCGATTTTATTAATGAACATTAAAAGGAGAGACTAAAAGTGAATTGGGAAGATTTAAGGGTAAAACTTTGGGAAAACGGTTTGCCTTATGAACATTCTATGATCGAGCAATTAACTCTTTTAGCTACCTTGACTTTAACTGCTAATGAGAAAATGAATTTGACCGCCATCAAAGAATTAGAGATGTTTGTTGAGAAAATGATTTTTGATTGTGCACTCGGTGGTAAAGATCATAGCGAATTTGAAAATAAAACCGTTTTAGATTTCGGTTCTGGAGCTGGTTTTCCAGGATTCGTGATAGCGATTCTTTTTCCAACTTCGGATGTTACACTTCTCGATGCCACAAAAAAGAAAACCGAGCATCTTAAGAAAATTGCCCAGGAGTTGAATTTAACAAATGTTAAAGTCGTTAATGCAAGAGGTGAAGAATTCGCAAATACGCACCGTGAACATTATGATTATGTCATTGCTCGCGCTGTTGCGCCTTTGAATATCTTAATTGAATTAACTGCTCCACTTGTCAAGGTTGGAGGAGAACTCATAGCGATGAAAGGCAAAAACGGATTACAAGAATACGAAGAATCCGTGGCCGCTATTCAAAAAACTGGGCTAAATCTTAAAAAGATTTTCGACGAACAATTGCCAGAATGCCAAGAAGAGAGAATGAATTTTACATTTGATAAAATAACTAAAACACCGAAAAAATATCCTCGTGCATACGCTGAAATTTTAGCTAAACCTTTATAATCTTATTACTTTAGTTAAAACAAGATAGTATAATATGTTTCACGAGGAATAGTATGGCTAAAATAATTGCAATTGCTAATCAAAAAGGTGGAGTAGGGAAGACTACGACCGCGATTAATCTTTCTGCTGCTTTAGCACATTTTAATCGAAAGGTGCTTTTAATTGATTCCGACCCACAAGGCAATTCCTCTCGCGGTCTTGGAATTGATATAACATTGATCAACAAATCTCTTTTTGATGTTTTAATGGGTACTGAATCAATTGAAAGAGTTGTTAAAAAAACCATTGTTAAAAATCTTGACATTATTTCCCCAAAACTCATTCTTTCTTCTCTTGAAAGCTCAGTTTCTGGCAAAGTTGAACAACCATTTTTCTTGCTTCGAAAATCTCTTAACGAAATCGAAAAAAGATATGATTATATCATCGTTGATTGCCCACCTTCATTAGGATTATTAACTGTAAATGCTTTAGTCGCAGCTAATACGATTTTGATTCCTGTTCAATGCGAATATTTTGCAATGGAAGCAGTTGCGCAAATTCTAGCATCGGTTTCAAGTGTTCAAAATACATATAACTCTCAACTTGGAATAGAAGGGTTCTTATTGACGATGTTCGATTCAAAAAATCGTTTGGGTATTGAAATAACCGAACAAATTCGGTCTCTTTTTAAAGAAAACACTTTTTTAACTCAAATTCCTCGTAATGTTTCAATTCCAGAAAGCAACGCAAAAGGACTTCCTGTTACTTTATATCGCCCATCAAGTAGTGGATCATTAGCATATTTTTCACTTGCAAAAGAGGTCATGAATCATGAAAAACGACAAGGATAAAAAACCGATTGTTCGTGTACCTTTATCAAAATTGCTCAAACGTTTTTCAAATGAAAACGTCATTCAGAGCATGGAGAAAAAATATCAAACATCGTCTCCAAAAAATATCGCGACCAACCTAATTGACGATAATGCTTTCATCCGAAAGGCCAAAATCAACGAAGCGAAATTGCTTAAAGATTTTTCGGACCTTCCACAAAAGGGAATCAAATCCCCTCTTATTATTAGAACTAAAAAATCTCATTACGAAATTGTTTTAGGACGCCGACGGTTACTTGCTGCCAAAAAATTTAATTTGCCTTCTGTCCCGTGTGTTTTAATCGATGTCGGTGACGAAGAAGCATTGCTTTTAATGGTTGCAGATATGCGAGATTCAATTACTAGAAACATGGTTGAATTTTCCATGGTTTGTAATTTGCTTAAAGAAAAATTCGGGTATTCGCAAAATGATTTGGCGGTTTTAACACATCAAAGTCGAGCGCAAATCACCAATATCATGAGGTTATTAAATTTGCCTGATAGTGTTTTAATTGATGTTTCGATTGGAAAATTATCTTTTGGACACGCAAAGGCAATTATCACCTTACCAGATCAGTTGATTTTAGATTTAGTCTCTCGCATATATAAAGAAAAGCTCTCAGTTCACAATACAGAAAAGATAATTTTTGAATACAAACACGGGGTCGATTATTCAATTGAAGAAAAACGAATCTCTGATGCATATCGGTGTAAGACAAATATTTTGAGGAAAAGAATTATTTTGTCTTTTGAAAGCGAAGAAGATCAAAAAAAGTTTATCAAAAAAATATGATTTAAATTTCGCTATGTTATAATGATTTCGCTTCAGGGCAGGGTGAAATTCCCGACCGGCGGTAAACTCCGCGAGCCGTAAGGCAGGAATCCGTGAAATTCGGATAGCGATAGTAAAGTCTAGATGGAAGAAGTTTATTTATTTCCCCTGTAGCAGAGGGATTTTTTTATGGAAAGTTATGATTTGGTGCGTCTTATTATTGTAATTTTATTGATTGGTGGAGCGGTTTTATATTCGGTTTCAAAATTTATAAAATTCAAAAATCCAATTACGAGCAAATTCATTACTCGAACTGCGATTTTTTCTGCATTTGCAACGATATTGTATATCGTTCCATATTTCAAGTTTTCTGTTCCGTTTTTTCCCGCTTTTTTAGAATTTCATTTCGATGAAATCGCAGTTTTAATCGCCGGATTTGCATACGGTCCTCTTTCTGCATTTTTTGTTGCTTTAGTTAAAACCATTATCAAATTACCGATGACAACATCATTAGGAGTAGGTGAGTTAGTGGATTTCATCTATTCTTTAATTTTGGCTATACCAGCGGCGCTTTGGTATAAAAAACGGCGTTCACTAAAAGGAGCAATTGTCGGATTATCAATTGGTTTTATTATTCAAGTCATTGCTTCTTCGTTGATCACGAGTTTTTTAATTCTCGACTTTTATATTTTCGTGATGGGATTTTCGAAAGAATTACTTTTAGCAATGAGCCAAGCTGCTAATCCTAATCTCACATCTTTAGGCTGGCCATTTTTCTTTTATATCGCACTTCCTTTTAACGCTCTAAAAGATGTCGTTGTTATTTTACTCACTTTAGTGCTTTATAAAAAAATTCATCAAGTGATCGAAAAAATTACATAAAATAAAAAAACTAGGCGTGCCTAGTTTTTTTGTAAAACGATTAAAATTAATCGATAGTTGAAATAGCCCCTACTGGACAAATATCAACGACCTCTTCGTCACATTCACCGGTGATTACTTCTGCGATTCCATCATCATTCATTCTGATGTCGTCAGGGTAATTAGCGGCACAACTACCGCAGCCGATACAAAGGTCTGGGTCTATATGAATTTTTTTTCTAGCCATTTTCAATCCTCCTATTGGATGATATAAGTATATTTTTTTTCGAACATTTATGCAACTTTGTTTTGTTGTTTAGCCAGTTTTTTAAATAAATTTATAGTGTAAAAACATTCTAATTATATTAGAATAGAAAAGGAAATTTGAGACATGGAACAAAATAGGGTAAAAAAGTATAAAGAATATCGCGATTCGCTTGGAAAAAAAGAAGACCCTATTTTAAAACCCAAAGAAAAAGAGAAACCTTCATCAGAAGAGTTGATCGATTCTCGTATTTCATCTGCTCCAAAAACAACGACCTCGATTCCATATGAGCAAATTATGAAGGAAGCAAATTATTCTCAAAACGAAGAAAATTTAATTAGAGAATTAAAGAAAAAAAGGATTTTCAATATAATTTTATTTTGTATTGGAATTACACTTTTGACGGCAATCATTGTCGTTTCTGGGATTTTAATTTTTAGACAAGGAAGGTAATTTATGAAAGTTTCTATCGCCATAGATGGGCCAGCAGCAGCTGGTAAATCGACCGTAGCTAAAAAAGTTGCGGAAGTTTTAGGAATTACTTATATCGATACTGGCGCAATGTATCGAGCTTTTACTTGGTACGCGATGGAAAAAGGAGTGGATTGCCAAAACGAAATCGAATGTGTCAAATTGATTCCCGAGGTCGAAATTGAATTAAAACCCAATCATATTATTTTTTGCAATGGAAAAGATGTTTCTGAATTAATCAGAATGCCTCGTGTTTCTGCAAATGTTTCTTATATTGCCTCTTATAAACAAATTCGTCTTTTTCTTGTCGATCAACAAAGGAAATTGGCAGAACACGAATCAGTTGTCATGGACGGCAGAGATATCGGAACTTATGTTCTTCCAAATGCAGATGTGAAAATTTACCAAATTGCCACGGTCGAAACTCGCGCAGTGCGGCGCTATGAAGAAAATATTGGCAAAGGGATTGAGTGCAAACTAGAAGACATCGAAGAAGATGTCAGAAAAAGAGATTATATAGATTCACACCGAGATTTCGCTCCGTTAAAACCCGCTCCGGATTCTGTATTGTTAGATACTTCGTATTTATCAATCAATGAATCTGTCGAAGCTGTTTTAGATATCATCAAGAAAAAAATGGGAGAAAAATAATGGCGAACCCGATTGTCGCTATTATCGGGTCACCTAATGTCGGTAAATCGACGATTTTTAATCGTATTTTAGGATTTAGACACTCAATTATCGATGATGAAGCCGGGATCACACGTGACCGAATTTACGGAAAGGCTGTCTGGATCGATAAAACTTTTACAATCATTGACACAGGCGGAGTTGAAGTTGAAAATCGTCCGTTTCAAGAACAAATAAGAATGCAAGTTCAAATGGCGATTGATGAGGCTGACATCATTGTTTTTATTGTCGATGGAAAATTAGGAGTGACAAACGATGATCGAATGGTCGCTAAAATGCTTTATAAAATTGATAAACCAATTATTTTGGCGGTCAATAAAATTGATGATTCACTAGAACTAGGACGTATGAGTGAATTTTATAAACTCGGTTTAGGCGAACCTCTTGCGGTCAGTGGTGCTCACGGAATTGGAATCGGCGACATGTTAGATAAAATAATCAGCCAAATTCCTGCTCAAGAAGAAGAACATTTCGAAGAATCGATTACTTTTTCTTTAATTGGACGCCCAAACGTTGGTAAATCATCTTTGATGAACGCTCTATTAAACAATGAACGCGTTATTGTCAGTGAAATTTCAGGAACAACACGTGATGCTGTTGATACACCATTTGAAAAAAACGGAAAAAAATATGTTGCAATTGATACGGCAGGGTTAAGAAAACGCGGTAAAATTTACGAAGCGATTGATAAATATGCCGCATTAAGAGCATTGAGTGCAATTGAAAGAAGCGAAATCGTTTTGCTCCTTATCAACGCCGAAGAAGGAATTCGCGAACAAGATAAAAATATTGTTTCTTACGCAGTCGATGCAAACAAAGCGATTATTATTGTCGTTAATAAATGGGATACGATAAAAAAAGATCAATCGACCATGGACAACTATACAAAATTGATTAGAGCACATTTTCAATTTTTGGATTTTGCCCCGGTTGTTTATGTTTCTGCAAAGAATAAAACACGCATTGAAAAAATATTTAAAGCCATCGAGTTTGTCCATGAAGCGTATAACAAACGCATTCCTACCAATGTGCTAAATGAGATTTTTCAAGATGCCCAAATGATGAACGAAGCACCTAACTTCAATGGCGGAAGACTCAAAATCTATTTTGCAAATCAAGTCGATGTTGCCCCTCCAACATTTGTTTTATTTGTTAATAATCCGAAGTTTATTCATTTCTCATATCGTAGATATCTGGAAAATAGGCTAAGAGATTCTTTCAATTTTGAAGGCACACCAATCAGGTTTGTCTTAAGACCGAAAACATAAAAATTTTGACATTTTGGGACGATGAGGACAAAATAAATTAAGGAGGCTCACTATGAACAAACTAGAACTAACAGAAAAATTAGTCGCTAAGACTGGTTTAACAAAAAAAGAAGCTGAGGATATCGTTGAGGTAACCTTGAAGTTAATCGCTGAGGCATTATTAAAAGGCGAAAATGTCAAATTGACAGATTTTGGGACTTTCGAATGCAAAGATCGAAAGGAACGCCAAGGAACCAATCCTAAAACTGGAGAATTAATTAAAATTCCAGCAAAAAAAGCAGTCTCATTTAAACTCGCTAAAAAACTTAAAGAAAAACTCAACGCATAATTTGTAAAAAAGAGATTCGTTCGTGAATCTCTTTTTTATTTTGCCTGAATTGTCTAAAATAAGAACATGAACCACAAATTAGATAAATTCATTTATCTGGCAGATGTGTTTTTTAAACACGGATATAATTTGTATTTGGTTGGAGGATCGGCACGCGATTATCTTTTAAACCGTCCTTTTTCGGACTTTGATGTCGCCACAGACGCAAGACCAGATGAAATTGAAGTTTTTCTTCCTGAAATTAAAAAAACTTTTGCAAAATTTGGGACAGTTACCTACGAATTTGAAAAAGAGCATTTCGATATCGCTACCTTTCGAAAAGAAAGCTGTTATTTAGATTCGCGGCATCCTTCGCAAATTGAGTTTGTCAAAGATCTAAAAACAGATTATAAAAGACGTGATTTCACAATCAATGCAATATATATTGATCGAAATTTAGACATATACGATTTTGGAACTTCGCTTAGTGATTTAAATAATATCTTGATTAGGACAATTGGGAATCCAGAAAAAAGATTACGAGAAGACCCATTGAGAATTTTAAGAGCGATTCGCTTTTCACTCGTGCTAGATTTTGAAATTGAAGAAAGTCTTGTCTTTGCAATTAACAAATACGGTTCCAAACTTTCAGAAATTAAAAATGAAAAAATCAAAGAGGAAATCAAGAAAATGAAAGATGCCGGTGTTTCAATTTATGATATCAGGAGTGAATTTAAAAAATTCAATGTGCTTCCCGGCCTAAAAATATGATAGGATGTTGACACTATGGTAGGCGAAGCAATTGATTTTAGATTCTTGTTAATCGAGAACTATAAAAAATTAAAATTAAATGAAAATGAATTGGCGACTATTTTCATTATTGACCATTTGATTGGACAAGGCAATTCGCTCATTACCGCTGATTCTCTTGCTTTAAAAATGACGATGCATGTCAAAGAAATAGATCAAATTCTCGCTGCTCTTTTAAAAAAAGGAGTCATCGATTATGTCAGTGGAGATAAAAAAACCATCACGACTTTAGAACCATTGAAAAAACGACTTTATCGTGAATTTCAAATTTCTTTAGCAGACGAACAAAAAGCAAACAATTCTCGAGAAATCGAAGAGGCGTTAACAAATATATATCGTGAATTTCAAAAAAATCTAGGACGTGTTTTGTCACCTTTAGAAATTTCTCGGATTCGCGAATGGGTCTCTTTTGGTTATAGTGATGAAATGATTATCAACGCTTTAAAAGAAGCGCTCGCCAAAGGAAAAAAATCTCTTCGCTCAGTCGATAAAATATTATTGAGTTGGGTAGCTAGAGATGATATCGAAGAAGAAGGACATTCACCTTTAAGTGAAAGTTGGAGTAAAAATATCGAAGAGACGATCCGAATCGCCAAAACTCCATGGCTAGTTAACGATGACAAAAAAGATAAATAACATATTAGATTATTTTAGTGAATTATTTCCTCATGCTGGATGCGAACTCAAATATCATAACGATTATCAATTAGCTATCGCAGTGATGCTTTCAGCTCAGACAACAGATAAAAAAGTGAATACTGTGACCGAAAAACTTTTTTCGATTTATCCAAATTTAATTTCTTTATCAAATGCTTCGCCTAACGACGTGCAAAACGTCATTAAAACACTCGGAATGAGCAAAAATAAAGCACGTTATACTGTTGAAATCGCGAAAAGAATTAGCGAAGAATTCAATGGTATAGTTCCAAGCGATCGGGAAGTTTTGATGAGTTTGCCGGGGGTGGGAAACAAAACCGCTAATGTTATTAGAGCGGAGCTTTTTAAAATTCCTGAGTTGCCTGTTGATACTCATGTCATGCGAGTTTCAAAAAGACTTGGACTTGTTTTAAACTCTGATAATCCAATTCAAATTGAAAAGAAATTAAAAAAAATCATTCCACTCGAGAGGCAAATTTTAACCCATCATCAGATGATTCATTTCGGTCGTTATTTTTGTAAAGCTCGCAGTCCTAAATGTGAACAATGCAAACTCAAAGAAGTTTGCTTATATCAACTTAAAAAAATTAAGTAAAATATTTTTTAATAACAGCGTCAAGATAATGAAGACGAGGATTAAATCCTTGTTTTATTTCAATACCTTCTTTTAAAAAAGTTTCATAAGGAATTGATTTTCGAGAACCGTTTTCAAAAAAAGAAATTACCCATTGGGCGTCGATGAGAAACACTTTGTCATGTGCTTCAAAACGGATCAAGAAAAAAGCAATCCCACCATTTTTAATTACATTTTTTAAATGTTGAATTTGGTGTTTAAAGATATTTGATAACGAAAAAGAAGTTTTGTTTTTCGTGCTTTTCGCTTCAAAATCCAGGTATTTTCCTTGAAATACGCCGTTATAGTCAGTGGTCGATTGCTTTTCAAAATAAGCATCAGTGATTCGTGCAGATCGTTTTGAATAGTCGACTTTAACAATGTTAATTGGTGTTGGACGTTTATAGACTAGCAAAAGTCCTTTGTCTAAATAATATTCATTAGAAAGATTGATATCATTTTCAAAATTCATTCCGCGATTAGCAGAATTAAAAATCTTGTTTTCTTTTTTAACAGCACTTTTCTTTTCAAAATTCTTTTTGGGTTTTCGCCCATCAGGATAACCGATCATCAACCTATGTGTTCCTTCAATTCTTCTTCGAAATCACTAGCACTGACATCTTTTCCAGCGACTAATTTGCCTATTATGCGGCTAATAGGAGGTGGGAGATGTTTCATTTTTTTAAGGACTTTCTTATATTCTTCTAAGACGAGTTCGCTATTGTCGATAAACGATTCATAGAGGTGTGCAAGATTAACCGCATCAACAGCAGCATTATGTGCTGGACCGTTTTCTTGAACGCTGAATAATCGACAATAATTTACTAGACTCATCGGATTACTATTATCGTCTTTGACAAATTCTGAAATAATTTCTGATAAGTCGATATGATTTTTTTGGATGTGACGGCAAATCTCAACTGGAGCATCGACGTTATAGACAATTGATTGATTGATGATTCTCATATCATGCGCTCCAAAAGTAGCAAAAGCGGCGCGTTTGAAATTCACTCCACAATATTTTCTAAATGCCTCCATAGCTTTTAAAAAAGAAATTCCATCTGTTTCTAATTTTTCTTCTGTGATACCAGTTAGGTTTGTGACGTATTTTCCAATTTTATTTTTACTTTTGACATACACTTCAAAAACTTTATGATATTTTCTAATCTTTCCGTTTCCATTGATGTTGCACAAAATCGCCCCAAACGAAATCATTTCATGAGAAAATTGAGTTCCCTCAAAGTCTAAAAATACGATACACTTTTTATTTTTTAGTAAACGATTAAGTTTTTTCATTACATAGTAGTATAGCATCCGAGGTAATTTTATAAAACGAAATAATGTTTGATTTAATTGAACCTTTTAATATAAAATATTAACGAGGTCAATATGGTTATGAAACTCATTCTCACTTCGCAACAACTTCTTGAAAAAGTTTTTCCTGAAGCTCTTCACGGCTACAGTGCAATCGCTGTCGATGAATTTATTGATACGATTATAAAAGACTATAAAGAAGTAGAAAGGAATCATCTTATTAGCAAGAGTGAGATCACACTTCTTAACACTCGTCTTGAAAATTTGCGGAAAAGTAATGATGATTTGATTGTTGAAAACAAATCATTGAAAAAAAAGTTAGAAGGAATTAAAAGTTCTGATACACCGAACAAAGACAATATTAACCTTTTGAAAAAAATCAACAAACTCGAGACCTTCATTTGGAATCAAGGTTTTGATCCAAACAAAATTAAATAATCCGACCCAGATAATCGCTGACGAAAGTTAGAGGAAAGTCCATGCTCGCACAGGCTGTGATGCCTGTAGTGTTTGCGCTAGCGGAAAAAATAACGCTAGGTATATAGGAGTATATAACGGCGGAGTGAAACCTAAGGGAAACTATGGTCAAACTCCTGAAAGTGCCACAGTGACGTAGTTTATTGGAAACAATAAAGTGGAACGCGGTAAACCCCACAAGCGAGAAACCCAAAATTGGTAGGGGAAGTTCGCGGCGAGAAACGAATTGCCAAGAGCATGCATAGCATAGATAAATGATTATCCAAGACAAAACATGGCTTATCGGGTCGGACACTCACTAGGAGAAAAAATGAACACACCAACAAAAATTACCGTTTCGCGAATTGCAATTGTCACCTTATTGATAATCGGACTTTTTATCATGTCGCTCGTTCCGAATTGGGAAGCTCCAGTGCTCGGGAAAAGCGGAATCAATCTTGCTTTTTTAATTATTGCGATTGTTTTTATCATCGCTTCTGTGACTGATTTTATCGATGGGTATTTAGCGCGAAAAAATAATCAAATTACTTCTTTAGGGAAGTTTTTAGATCCGGTTGCAGATAAAATATTAGTCAATTCTTTAGTCATATTCTTAATTGCTCCGTCGCTTTTTGCTCCGTATAATCACGAGCAAATTGTTTCGTTTAACATGTGGTGTGCGATTATTTTGATCGTTCGGGATATCGTGGTTGACGCACTGAGATTTATCGCAGCTCAAAAGAAAATCGTCATCGCTGCGAACATTTTTGGAAAAGCTAAAACGGTTTTACAAATGGTTGCAATCGTCATCGTTTTGTTAAACGGCTTCCCTTTTAGTTATTTCGATGCAGGTTGGCCAAGCGGACTTCACATCGCTGACATCTTTGTCTATTTAGCAACATTGGTTTCTCTTCTTTCTGGAGTCATTTATGTTGTGCAAAATCGGAAGGTATTGGTGGAATAAATGGAAGTGCAAAATCTGGTTAATCTTTTTAAAAGCAAAGGTCGAACATTAGGTTCAGTTGAGTCGTTTACAGGCGGTCTTTTCGCTGCGAAGATCACTTCAATTCCCGGTGCTAGCCATTTTTATAAAGGTGGGTTGGTTACTTATAGTAACGAAGAAAAAGTACGGCTTTTAGGAGTCCCGTATGATGAAATAGATAAATTTGGAGTTATTTCAGAGCAAATGGCTTCCATTATGGTTATGAGAGCTGCTAAAATTCTCCGAACCGATTATTGTGTTTCTTTTACGGGAAATGCCGGGCCTACTGCTTTAGAAAATAAACCGGTAGGAACAATTTTTATTGGCTTTTATTACTACAATAAAATCTCTGTTTATCGTTTTAATCTCAAAGGCACCCGCAATGAAATCAGAGAGCAAGCAATTGCTCTAGCAATAAAAATATTAAAAGATCTATTGATTGCTAATAATTAGCACAACAATTAGAAACCGTATATTTAGAAACAAGGAGAAAAGATAATGGCAAACGAAAAGTTAGGAAAAGATGTGAGTCTTGCAGACACACTGAAAGAAATCGAGAAAATTTTCGGCAAAGGAGCGGTCATGAAACTCGGCGATCGAAACCCAGTTGATGTCGATGTGATTTCAAGTGGCTCATTGAGAATAGATTACATTTTAGGAGTCGGTGGTTATCCAAAAGGTCGAATCATTGAAATTTACGGCCCTGAATCAAGTGGTAAAACCACATTAGCTCTTCATGCCATCGCTGAATGTCAAGCATCAGGTGGAAGAGCTGCGTTTATTGACGCTGAACATTCAATTGACCCAGTTTATGCGAAAAACTTAGGTGTTAATGTAGATGAACTCATCCTTTCTCAACCGGATAATGGTGAACAAGCACTCGAAATTGTTGAAATGTTAGCTAGCAGTAAAGCGATTGATTTAATCGTTGTTGATTCTGTTGCAGCTCTTGTACCGCAAGCGGAAATTGAAGGTGTGATGAGTGATACTCAAGTCGGGTTACAAGCTAGATTGATGTCTAAAGCGATGCGCAAACTCGCAGGCGTTTTGAATAAATCTAATTGTGCTGTCATCTTCATTAATCAAATACGGGAAAAAGTTGGAATCATGTATGGAAGTCCAGAAACGACCTCAGGTGGTCGAGCGCTTAAGTTCTATGCATCGATTCGCATCGATATTCGTCGTTCTGAAGCTATTAAAGACGGAACTGATTTGGTCGGAAATACCTGTACGGTAAAAATTGTAAAAAA
>JBAYST010000003.1:0-35038 GCA_041676005.1 Bacilli bacterium
GTTAGATTATTATTTTGAAAATGATGTGACCAATAGTTTTGAAGGGGCTGAAAAGTTTGAGATTTCAGATTTTTACACTGACTATATGCGTGAAAATCAAGAAATCGAATACGATAGAGATGGTAATCCCTATACGTTAGGTGTTCCGTTTAACAAATCGACTGAAGTCATGGTTTATAATTCAACTTTCTTCGATTGGTGCGAAAGTACCGTCGGACAAGAAACTTTAACTGCTCTTGAAGTCGGACCAATCTTTGTTCCGACGACTTATACTGAACTTGACACAGTCGGGAAAAATATCCTCAAATTATTAGCAAATGTCGAAGATGGAAAAGGCGGCGCTAAAGGGGCGTATGACAAGATGCTCATGCCAAATGGTAAAGCTTATAAAACGTCTGCTGGATCTGGCTATGCGACTGAGGATGCAATTTTAAATCTCACCAGTATCTTTGAAGCAGGTTCGACCGGACACGTTCCAAAAGATTGCTTTAAACCATTTTCTTATGATTCACAAGCGAACCTCTTTATCACGACTGTCCGTCAACAAGGTGGAACTTACACATATTTTGATAAAACTGACAATCATGGTTATGTCGCTTTTAAGAGCCCAGAAACCAAAGCCGGTTTTACCGTTTTAAAAAATATGTATGACGCGAAAACCTTTGCGATTCCTGCAGATTGGGATGAAGCGAGCTATGGTTCTAACCCATTTAAAGCAAACAAGACCGTCATGACCTTAGGTTCATCGGCCGGAGTCGCTAATAGCGCACCAACTGGTGACCGCTTCAAAATCAAAGCTGCGCCGGTTCCATTCCATGCTGCAGATAAAAAATATGTCATTTCTCAAGGTGCTAACCTCGCGCTTTTAGATAAAGGCTCACGTGAACAACGCGTCGCATCGTGGATGCTTGTCAAATTCTTATCCAAATACGCTAATGGTTATATCTCTTCTTCGACTGGCTACTATCCAGCTTCTCCTTTTGCAGAGCAAGGCGGAATGTGGGTCGGTGGAAATGTCGATGAATATAGCGATTATGAAACTTGGGTAGTCGATGCTTCATCCTCAACTGCTTCATCGGCTGAACAAATCAGATCTCAAACCGCTAGAGTCAATACTGAATATTATGTCAAACCTTCTGAAAACTGGACAAAATTCGTTGACGTTCCATTTGCCGGTAGCGCTGATATTCGCGAATCCGTCAAAAGTGGACCTGGCTATATTTTCTATGAAGAATTCGGAACGAAAGGAAACGTATCGAGCATTATCGATGGCGCGCTTGACAAGCTTTACGATATACTTCGAGATTACGTAAAAAGGTAAAAAAATGAAAAAAAATCAAATTATTCTTTTAGCATTAATTGCCTTATTCTCACTTTCTTCTTGTAAAGAAAGAGAGTGCATCGTTCGAACTCCTGCTGAAGCGAATATCGATTTTGTCGATACGCCTTACACCGATAGCATGAAGTTTGCTCAAGCCGGCTCCCTTGAAGGGAAGAAATTTGCTGGTGGCGAAGCTTCGGCTATTCTACCTAGTGAAATCGATCATTATGGTTATGTTTCTTTAAGAAGTGTGACCGATGGTGATACCGCTAACTTCATTCAGGAAGGATTCGTCGATCAAGTGACGAACACCGACATTTCGATCAAAACGCGTTTCTTAGGAATCAATACTCCTGAATCGACTGCAAAAGTCGAGCCATGGGGTAAAAAAGCTTCGATTTTTGTCAGAAACAAATTGACTTCCGCCCAAGAAAAAGCTGATGAAGAATCATTAGCGGCGGGGAGAAAAATTTGTAATATCGCCCTAGTCACTGATGTCGAGAATTTTGGTGAACGCGACACCTCGGGAAACAGATGGTTAGCGTTTGTGTGGTATCGATACGATTCTCATTCTGAGTGGAGATGTTTAAATCTCGAAATCGTCGAGCAAGCATATTCGATGAATCAGCTATTTACCGATTCGAATTTCTGTAATTATCGAAAGACTTTCGAAGAAGTCGATAAATACAACAAGAGATGCCGTTATCGAGTCTATGGTGAAATCGACGATGGTTATGATTATACCGAACAGATCGTCGAAACGAATCTCTGGTATGTGATCAATAATTTTGATGAACTCGGAATCAATGATGAAACCGGTTCTTCAGGTTTTATGCTTCACGTCTTAGCGCTTGTCGTTGGAATTCAAGGCGACTCACTTTATTTAAGAGACATTGAACTCGACGATGAGCAAAACGAAGGTGATACTTTAGCAAGTCTTTACGCTTATGCTGGATTCAATTCTGCGATTGCCTCGATTTTGAATAATGCTAATCCAGAGACAAAAGGAGTTGGTTCTGTTGTTTATTTCTACGCTCGAGCGACGATCTTCGCCAAGAACATTCAACTTTCTGACATCCAAAATAAAACGACTGGAAAACGCGCTTTCCGCGTGATCAACGAAGATAATGCTGAAAGATATCTTCCAGAACGTTCTTGGGATAATTTCAATCTTGACTATAGCAGCGTAAGAGTCGAACCTTCGAGCATTACTTCTCAAGAAGACATCGGTGCTTATAAATATCAATGGATTGATACCGAAATCGAACTTCGAAAAGTTTCACCATATACTGACGATGAAAATGAAGATAAAGGCAGTAGTCGAATTCAATTTGCCGTCGGTGCTGAACCTCTTATTGAGTACTGGGTTAAAACGTCAGGAACTACGCCATATGCGTATTCCTATTATGCAAAAATTGCCGGTACTAACATCATCTGCAATTTAAGAGCAGACGCCTCACTTAACCCTCAAGTTGTCCCACAGATTTTCGATCCTAATTATGGAGAAGAATCATTTAATATTGATGATGTGCTCGGGAAAACTTTCCATGTGACAGGATATGTTGTCTCTTACTTTGAGAGGTATCAAATTCAATTGGCGAACAATTATCAACAATTCAATTACATATATGAGGTTATCTAACCTTAGAAAGGAAAAATATGAAAAGAAAAAAACTATTTCTTCTTCCCTTACTCGTGATTGGAATGTCCTTAGCTTCTTGTACTCCAAAAGAAGAACTAGCCACTCCAGAAGAAGCGATTGCGGCCACTCAAAATCTACCGACATTAGTCATTAGACCAGATGGTAGTGCGGCCGCACTTGGAAAAACTTACACCATTAAACTCGGTGACAAATTTTATGTTCTTAATAAATATGTCCACGCAGGTCGTGAAGTTGAAATTGACTGGTCTGTCGATGTACCTGACAAAGTCACATTTAAACCTGTGACTCAAATCGCCGCACTTCCTGTTGAAAATCGTGTTGAGGTGAGTTTTAAAGTCGGAATGTTTGAAGCTGACGATTATCTAGCAACTATCAAAGGAAGTATCTCCTGCGAAGAAGCTACGCCTGTTGAAGTCAATTTCAAGGCTGACGTCGGACATTCTCCGGCTACAAATACGACCATTAAAAATTTGAAGCTTGGATTTAAAGATGGTACATATAATCAAAGTCTTTCCAATCCGATTTATAGTGGAACGACCTTACTCTCTTTTTATGGCTACGTAGTTGGCAATTTTGAAGAGAGTGCTAATAATTTATATAGTGGAGTTTGGATTCACGATGGTGAAGATGGTCTACAAATTTATGCTGGCAATCTAAGCACAGCTTGGTTTGCTAATGAAAACAAAATTGGTGATTTGGTCCATGTTGTCGGATATGCATCTAGTTACAATGGTCTACTTGAAGTTAAACCTTCGGTTTTTGAAACAGTTAATTCAGCCGATCATCCAGAGATTGCTCAACCAGTTGAAACGATCTTCGAAGATGCGGATAACTGGAATGTCGAATTTTTAACTCATAAAGATGGCAACATCGCCACGGTTAAAAACTTAGTTTATAAATCCGGAACCGCCGCAAAAATCGGTACCCACTGGACAATTAAGTTTGAAGGAACTAAATCTGATGGAACGACAAAAGTCGAGGTTGCTCTTTATGTTAACTACCGTATCGGTGCAGATGCTCAAACGAGCATTGCAGCATTGATGAGCACCTGGGTTGCTGGAACGACAAGAGTTGATCTCAAAGGACCTATTTCTTGGTATAACGCTCCACAGATGACACTCGCCTTCTTAGATGGCATGACGCCTGTTGATGGAATTACCGTTTTATCATAATCATCATTACTTAATCAATAATTAGGTTTAGACGTTAAGTATTATAAGTAACGGCACTTCGGTGCCGTTTTCTTGTGTTTAATCTAAATCTCAGATTTGTTAAGATAAAGATATGAAAAAATTAAATTTATTGTTCTTCTTACCACTAGTAGTGGTGAGTTTGACCTCGTGTCAAGATCTAAATAAAGACCCTCAATATCAAAAAGGAGATGACCTAGAAATCATCTCGATTGAAATGAGTAAAGAATACGGAGAAGCGATTATCATCAAATACGGCGATTATGAAATTCTCGTCGACACCGGAAATGATCTCGATGCTCCTCACGTCAACGAAGTGTTGAAAACTCATGTGAGCGACGAAACGATCGATTTATTAGTTATTACTCATCCGCACGGCGATCATGTCGGAGGAATGATTCACGGCGCGCTAGAGGGCTTTAATGTCGCGAAAATTGTCGACTTTGGTTACACTTATTCTCCAGGCGGAGAAGGTGATTCGATTTCATCGAGTTATATTTATAATTCATATGTGAGTAAACGCACTTCGTTTATCAATAAAGGTAGTGTTTATAATGCGATCACTAACGAGTTAACTCAAAACCCAGTGATTGAAATTGATAAGGAAAATGACCTATCTCTCACCTGGCTTAAAAATGATTATTATTATGCGCCTGGATACGTCTTTGATGGAAAAGGAAGACCTGACAATCCAAACTCGACTTCAGTTTCTTTTTTACTCACTTATAAATATTGGAATATGCCTTTTTTAGGTGATGCGGATTCGACTTATCTAGAGCCGAGTATCATTAAAAATCATCCCGATCTTTTAAGCCGCCCGTGGCAAAAAGTTTTGCTCAAGGCGACACACCACGCTTCGACTTCGAGTTTAGGAAATAATTTCCTCACTTGGGCACACCCTAATGCGATGTTTGTCTCTGCAGCAATGCTCGATAGTGTGACCGCTCCTAATCAAGTTCAAATCGGGAGCGGAGAAGGGAAACAAAATCATCCGAATTCAACGACGGTAAGAAGAATTAAAAATGCGTTGTTAAAGCAGGATTCAACGAGTTTTTATTGGAATGGAATCAATGGCGATTTGACGATGACGACTAACGGTGTGGATGACTTCACTTTCGTCGGTGCTGGAAGACAGAAAAATTATTATCTTAAAAACACTGAAAATCTCGCTTCGATTGAAGACGAAAAAAACGTTACCTTTTTTGAGAGTGAATTTTATAAATATTACTGACTTTGATTTCGCATTTTTTATTGAAAAATGAGAAAGATTGTAATACTATTTACTAGCGCTATGGTCCGTTAGCTCAGCTGGTAGAGCAAATGACTCTTAATCATTGGGTCAAAGGTTCGAATCCTTTACGGATCACCATGCTAGACAATTAGATTATGCTCAAAACATAATCTTTTTTCTTTTTTAGGTCCGCTCCGCGAGTTGTTTTTATCGCTTTAATCCCATATAATCTACTATGAGGAGATGAGAAAATGAAAACTCCCAATGCGACCACACTAAAAAAATATCTTTCCGCTTTGACGAAAATGAAAAAGAAATATGTCACCTCTGACATTCTTTCAAATGTGGTCGGCGTTTATCCCGAAGTGATTGATGAGACCTTAGCGTTTTTTGATCCGATCGTAAACATCGATTATAAATATAATCTGATGGATTTAGTCGAACCCATTGAAAAATATCTAGAAGAACTTGAAAGTGCGAAAATTCGTCAACCAGTAAAAAAACCAGTGACGAAAAAAGAACTTTCAAAATATGATTCCATCGCCGATTTCGTCTTTCAAAAAATGACGATTGCCGGAATCATCGACCGCAATATCGTACTCAGTGATTTAGAACTTCGAGAACTAAGAAAATTAATCGCTATGGAAATAGCGAGTCGAAAACCCCTTAAAACAAAAAAGAAAGGCAGATGAATCATATGCAAAAAGTGAGAAAAGCCGTAATTCCTGCGGCTGGTTTGGGAACGCGTTTTCTACCCGCGACCAAAGCGATTGCAAAGGAAATGCTTCCAATCATCGATATCCCTGCTCTTCAATATCAAGTCAAAGAAGCGGTCGATAGCGGTGTCGAAGAAGTGATTCTCATCATTTCAAAAGGCAAAGAAGAAATTAAAAAACATTTCGATAGAAATGAGGCATACGAAGAGTTTTTACATGAAAAAGGCAAAGATGATTTTGCTAAAATAATCAAAGACATTGCCTTGATGGCCAAAGTCACTTATGTCTATCAAGATGAACAAAAAGGATTAGGGCATGCGATCCTCTGTGCGGAAAAAGCCTGCAAAAACGAGCCCTTTATTGTCATTTTAGGTGATGATTTGACAATTAATGAAGGTGGAAAGCCAGTTTCTAAGCAGATGATCGAGCTTTATGAGAAAACTGGAAGCAGCGTGATTGGTTGCCAAGAAGTCGCTTGGAGTGAAGTGAGTAAATACGGAATCATTTCCTTAGAAGGTGAGATTAAAAACCGTGTTGGAATTTTAAAAGGATTAGTCGAAAAGCCAAAGCAAGAAAACGCCCCGTCTCGTCTAGCGTGTTTAGGAAGATATTTATTTACTCCAGAAATTTTTGTTGAACTTGCAAAAGTTAAACCATCTTTAGGAGGAGAGATTCTTCTCACCGACGCGATTGAGACTCTTGCTCGTAAAGAAAAGGTTCTCGCCTATGACTTCGTAGGCCGAAGATATGATGTCGGTGATAAATATGGATATGTTGAAGCGATCATTGATTTTGCCCTAAAAAGAGATGATTTAAAGGATAAAGTTCTTCGTCATTTAGAAGAAATAAGTAAAAATAAAAAGGAAGTCGGATAAACGCGACTTCTTTCTTTTTTGGCTCCTTGAAGGTCAAGAAAATTTTCTTGACTTTCCTTTTTGTTTTTCGGGCGTATGAGGGTATACTTATATTGGTAATTTAGGAGGAATATCAATGGAAATTAAAAAAACCTTTCTCACAGTCGATGGAAATACTGCTGCTGCCTTAGAGAGTTATAACTTTTCTGAAGTCGCAGGAATTTATCCAATCACCCCATCTTCAACGATGGCAGAACTAGTCGATGTCTATGCTTCTCAAGGTAAACGCAACTATTTTGGCAGTGTCGTCAAAGTCGTTGAAATGCAATCTGAAGGTGGCGCGGCTGGAACAGTTCACGGAGCTTTACAAAGTGGCTCCTTTGCAGTTTCATATACTGCTTCACAAGGTCTTTTACTCATGATCCCAAATATTTATAAATGGGTTGGAGAAGAATTACCTGCTGTTTTACATGTCTCGGCGCGTTCACTTGCTAGCAGATCGCTTTCAATATTCGGTGATCACCAAGACATTTACGCGATTCGTCAAACCGGAATTACGATGCTCTGTTCGCATTCGGTTCAAGAAGTCGCTGACTTAACTCCACTTGCGCACCTCATCGCCATCGATTCAGAAACCCCGATGTGCCATTTTTTTGATGGTTTTAGAACTTCTCACGAAATTCAAAACATCGAGATGATTGATGATAACGAATGGAAAAAATTACTTCCTCTAGACAAAGTTGAAAAATTTAGAGCTCGAGCTTTAAATCCTCATACAAACGCGGTGACCCGTGGCGGTGCTGAAAACGATGACATTTACTTCCAAGGTCGTGAAGCACAAAACCAACACTATGCACGTGTGATAAATGTCGCTGAAAAATATTTTAAAGAAGTCTCAAGACTGAGTGGCCGGCATTATGCACCCTTTACATATTACGGTGCTAAAGATGCCGAGCGTGTCATCATCGCAATGGGTTCTGTGACCGAAACGATCACGGAAGTCATCGATGAATTAAAAGATCAAAAAATTGGTTTGGTCAAAGTGCATTTATATCGCCCATTTTCCGCTAAACATTTAGCAGATGTTCTTCCAAAGAGCGTTAAAACAATTGCGGTTTTAGATCGTACCAAAGAAGTTGGAGCGCCAGGAGAACCACTTTACCTCGATGTCGTCTCCGCTTTAAAGCAGATGAATATCGATGTCGAAGTTCTCGGCGGTCGTTATGGTCTATCGAGTAAAGACACACAACCGCGCGATATGAAAGCGGTCTATGATTTCTTAGCAAGTCCAAAGCATTGGCATGATTTCACGGTTGGAATTACTGATGATGTGACTTTTAAATCGATTCCAGTTGATCCTAATTTCCAGATCAACAGCGATTATAAATCCTGCTTATTTTATGGTTTAGGATCTGATGGGACGGTTTCTGCGAATAAATCTTCGATTAAAATCATCGGCGATGCGACTCATCAATACGTCCAAGCCTATTTTGCCTATGACTCTAGAAAAGCCGGAGGAATTACTCGTTCTCATTTGAGATTCGGAAAATCTCCAATTCGTTCGACTTATTACGTGAATAACGCTGACTTTGTCAGTTGTTCGTTAGATACTTACCTTTTTAAATTAGATATGATTCGCAATTTGAAAAAAGGTGGAACATTCTTGCTCAACACCGACATGGATGATGAGACATTGATCAAAGCGATGCCAAATCGGGTCAAATTTCAACTCGCAACGAAAAACGCGAAATTTTATGTGATTGACGCTAACAAAATTGCGAGTGAAATCGGAATGGGACGGCATACTAATACGATTCTTCAAGCATCTTTCTTTTATCTCAATCAAGGGATTATGCCTTATGAACAAGCTCAGGAATTGATGAAGAAATACGCTGAGAAGAGTTATGCAAAAAAAGGCGAAGCAGTCGTCAAGATGAACTGGGACGCTATCGATGCCGGAACGCAAGGATTACGGGAAGTTGAAATCGATCCTGAATGGATAAAACTCAAACCTCTAGTGGAAACTCATAAAACGGGTGATGAATATTTTGATTCATACGTCACGGTGATTGCTAATATGGATGGCGATGACCTTCCAGTGAGCAAATTCAAAGAATTTGGTCTCGAAGATGGGACGATGAGAAACAACGTCACCTTTTATGAAAAACGCAGCATTGCCGATAAAGTTCCACTTTGGCATAAAGAAAATTGTATTCAATGCAATCAATGTTCATTCGTTTGCCCACATGCGACGATTCGACCATTCTTATTAAATGATGAAGAAATCGCTAACGCTCCGCAAATCGTTAAAGACGGAGTGATTAAAGCGACTGGTGGACCAAATGTTGAAGGTCTCAAATTTAGAATTCAAGTTTCGACCCAAAACTGTGTCGGTTGTGGTTTATGCGTCGTTGAATGTATGGGTAACAAGATGGGTAAAAACACCCTTGAAATGGTTGAGGCAAAATCTCAATTCGATCAAGAAGTCGGTGCGGATTACCTTTATAAAAATGTCGCCTACAAAGGTGACAAATTCCCAACGACAACCGTTAAAGGTGTTGGATTTTTGATGCCTTATATGGAAGTGAGTGGGGCATGTGCTGGTTGTGGAGAAACACCTTATTACCGACTTGTCTCACAATTATTTGGACGCGATATGCTCGTTGCAAACGCGACTGGATGTACCTCAATTTACTGTGGTTCAACTCCATTAACCCCATTCGTGGCAGATAAAAACGGAGAAGGTATTGCCTGGGCTAACTCCCTATTTGAAGACAATGCCGAATTTGGTTTTGGAATGAGAATTTCCACAAATCAAAAACTCGCTCACATCGTCGAGATTTTAGAAAAAGCAAAAGAGCGTGAGCTCGAACCAGAATTAATCGAGACGATCGATCAATATCTCGAAAATATCAAAAACCGTGATAAAGTTCGCCCAATCATTACAAAAATGGTCGATTTAATTAAAAAGACCAAAGATGAAGAGATCAAAGAAATCCTCACTCACAAACGTGATTTACTCGATAAATCCGTCTGGATCATCGGTGGAGATGGCTGGTCTTATGATATCGGCTACGGTGGTTTAGACCACGTGATCGCCAATGAAGAAGACGTCAATATCCTCGTCCTTGATACCGAAGTCTATTCCAATACCGGTGGGCAATCTTCTAAATCGAGTCAAACCGGTTCGATTGCTAAATTCACTGCGAGTGGAAAAACACAGGCGAAGAAAAACCTCGCTTTAATGGCGATGACTTATGGACATGTTTATGTTGCACAAATCGCTTTAGGAGCTAATCCAGCAAAAGCTATTTTAGCCCTAAAAGAAGCTGAAGCTTATGATGGACCTTCGCTTATCATCTGTTATTCTCCATGTGTTAACCACGGAATTTCTGGTGGACTCTCCAATTCGATGAAAGTCGAAAAGGCAGCGGTGGAGTGCGGATACTTTGTCCCCTTCCGCTATGATCCACGTCTAGTTGCAGAAGGTAAGCCAGGCTTAACTCTTGATTCCAAAGAACCAGATTTTGGTAAGTTTAGAGACTTTGTGATGCAGGAGACGAGATTCTCAATGCTTCCAATTGTCAATCCCGCTGAAGCAGATAAACTTCTCACTATGAGTGCTGAACACGCTAAAGCTCGATATGAAAGAATTAAGAAATTTGGTTTATAATAACCAGGTTTAATGAAAGATTTTTAAGTTTATTACACCACCCAAATTTGGGTGGTGTATCTTTTTTTTATCTATGATAAAATGTTACTAATTTAGGAGAAACAAAATGGCAAAACTCATCGTTCTTTCCGGGATTCCGGGTAGTGGAAAATCTTATTTGTGTTCACTGATGAAAAAGATTAAAAAGTCTCATGTCTACATCATTTCTAGCGATGCACTTCGCAATCAAATCACCGGCGATCAAGCCGACCTTAGCAAAGACAATATCATGTGGAGAATGTTTTATGAATTACCGAAAATCTATTCTTCTGATCCTGAAGCTTTGGTCCTTCTTGACGCCACACACGCATTGATCAAATATCGAACAGATGCGATTAAACACTTGATTCCGCTTTTTGATGAAGTGAGCTTGGTGATGTTCAATCTAGAAAAGAAGATTGTCGACAATCAAAACGTCGAGCGGGAGCATCCGGTTTCTCAAAGCATCCTCGATTATTTTTATCAGACTTTTGAAGGAGTTAGTGAAAAAGATAAAGAATTTTTTGCGCATATTTACGTGATTAAAAACAAAGACGAATTAGCGTGCCTAATCGATCGAATTTAAGACTATTTATAAAAAAGAACCGCGTTTTTGCGGTTCTTTTTATTTTTATAACTTAGCGCGGAGATCTGCTAAAGTGATGAGATTAACTCCGGGCATTGAGTGAATGTGATTACTTGCAACATATTGACCCCATTCATTGCCGAGTTCGGTGTTACCGAATCTTTGAGCCCACCCTCCATAATAATTGAGATATTGTTGAAAGTCATTATAGTGAGTCGTCGTATAATAGACGTTGCGTTCATAGGATTCATCAATTGTCCCTTTTAAGATTTCACCGTGTTCGACATTTGTCCAATTATAAGTCCAGACAAAGCGAAGAGCTCCACGAGTGATTTGTACCCCGTTATTATAAGGTCTTAATGAACTTTCATAAGCTCCTCTTTGATATGGTTCATCATTCCAATTCGTCGCTCCGACATCGCTTTCAAAATAGTGATACCAATAGTTATTCGGCGAAGGAGTTTTAGCGAAATATTGTGAATGAGTGTAACATTCTGTCTCGTAATTGAATTTTGTAGGACTATTATCATTAGAATAAAAATCATAATTAATTCTTGCGATTGAACCCCAATTATAAAGGGCGTTACTTTTATTGCTCTTAGTGAATCGAGCATTAGGAGGATTATCGCCAAAAGCCGTGATATAAGCAGCGATATCTTCGATATTTGTATATGCCCCACCTTTAAAAATTACCGGACCTTCTGTTCCATCGATCATATTGATGCGAAAAGAATTGCCGTTATCACCATAATTCATCGTGGAAAGCCGGTAATAAATACCTTCTGCATTTTGTGGATTAGCAGTAGCGCTGCTCGGAATGTAATCCATTTCCTGTCTATCGCCGGCAAGAGATCGATCATCTGCTAGATTTAAAGCTACCGTAAGATTAGGAGCATACCCTAAACTTTGCCAATAAGCATTGTTAGTAAACGAGGACGAAGAAATTGAAATCGATTGTTCGACTTTTGTTTTACTCGCGTCAGCGATATCGACGATAGTGCGCGGATTATTAATCTTCATTGAAGGTTGAGAAATCCAAGAAATTTTCAGTGCATTAAAATAAGTTTCTCGATTTTCATTAGCGACGATTTTAAAAAAGCTATATTCACCGGTTTCAATAACATACGAAGTGCTAGAAAGATTCACTTCTACTGGATAATTTCCAAAATCTTGGCCGAGATAGATCGTCGGTAGACAATCGGTGTCACCACCGGCGAATTCAATCGACTTGATGTTATGCAGACTATTGAGATTAGCAATCCACCCAGTTTTTCGATACGCTAGATTTTCCGAACTGCGGATGACGAAACCATTTTTATCACTCGGATCGCGATTTTCTAAATTCCGAAGAATATTCTCTCCATAATAATAAACTCCATCAAGATCAAAATAAGTTGCATCACTTGAATAAGAAGAAGGGATAATTCCATTGACATTAGTCGTCGTCACTTGAGTTTCATATGGTAGTCCATCTAAAATTTCACTTGAAACTTCAGTGGATGAGGTATTCGTCCAATTGATCTGACACCCACTTAAGATCAAGGCAAGTAAAGGCATGGCAATAAAGATTTTTGTTTTATTCATCAATAACTCCCTAACTTCTAGTTGAAGGCTTAACTATTGTAAACTCAAATAAACGAAAATTACATTAAGAAGACAAAAAAATTCCTCTGATTCTAACGAAAATCGAAGGAATATTTTTTATAAATGGTCGGAACGATGAGATTTGAACTCACGACCCCTACCACCCCAAGGTAGTGCACTACCAAGCTGTGCTACGTCCCGAACGCGTATATCATTATATTTATTTAGAACTCACTTAACAAGACAACAAACAATTCGCTCGTTAAAAATAAACTGATTCGCACATTTTAAAATGCCTTTTCTTCTTTTTCTTTCTTTTTAGGGTGAAAGAAAAACATTTGTTAGAAAAACTACGTTTATTTAACAAAGAAAAAAGTCAATCATCTCAGTAGTTTACAAAAGTAAACTTTGCTACAATGTAAAACGCGAGTTAATTATGGAAAAGAAATTTATCACCATCAAAGGGGCTAGAGAAAATAACCTCAAGAACATCAATTTACAAATTCCAAAAGAATCTTTTGTCGTCTTTACCGGCTTATCCGGAAGTGGGAAAACCACTTTAGCCTTTGACACGATTTTTGCCGAAGGACAAAGAAGATATTTTGAATCACTTTCAAGTTACGCTAGACAATTCCTCGGAAATTTAGAAAAACCTGATGTTGACGCAATCGAAGGATTATCGCCTTCCATCAGCATCGATCAAAAAGGGAGTTCGCATAATCCGCGTTCTACAGTGGGAACTGTTACGGAGATCTATGATTATCTTCGTTTACTCTATGCGCGTATTGGCGTCCCATATTGTCCAATTCATCACGAACCGATCATCGCTTTTCCAAGCACGAAGATGGTCGATGCGATTTTAGAATATCCGATAGGCACTAAAATTCAAATTCTCTCTCCGGTCGTCCGAAGTGAAAAAGGAACCCAAAAAGAAATTTTAGAACGGATTCGTCAAAACGGCTTTGAAAGATTAAGAGTCGATGGTGAATTCGTTTCGATTAGCGAAGTTCCGTCCCTTGATAAAAACAAAAAACATTCAATTGAAATTGTCGTCGATCGAATTATCATCAAAGATGACATTCGCTCACGGATTTTTGATTCCGTCGAAACTGCCCTGGATTGGGGACACGGATATTTGCTTATCTATACTGAAAACGAAGAGAAATTATTATCGCAACACCACACCTGTAAATACTGTGGATTCAGTGTTCCAAAACTTGAGCCACGTCTATTTTCCTTTAATTCCCCAAGTGGTTTTTGTCCAGATTGTAAAGGGTTAGGAGTTAAACGCGAAGCAGATCCAAAAATCATCGTTCCTAATGATGAATTATCGATCGACGAAAGTGCGATTATCTATTATAAAAACACGATTCATTCGACAAATTTAGAATGGCAAGAATTCAAACTTCTTTGCGATTTATATAAAGTTCCGCGCGATCTTCCGTTTAAAGATTTGACTAGCGAACAACAAAAAATCGTTTTTGTCGGTTCTCCGGTTCCGCATAAATATTCGCTTAAATCCTCTTCGGGCAATATCATGCATCGTTATCAATTCATCGAAGGAATCAAGACCAAATTAGAAAGACTTTACAATGAGACCACTTCAGAGATGATGCGTGAATATTATGAGAAATTTATGGTCGACCGTGAATGCACAACATGTCGCGGTGCTAGACTTAATAAAGCGGCCTTATCAGTCCGCATCGATGGACTGAATATTTATGAACTCTGTCTTCTTTCAATTGAACATCTAAGAGAATGGATTTTAGCTTTAGAGAGCAAATTATCGCCAGTTAATGCGCAAATTGCACACTTAATCATCAATGAAATCAATAATCGAACTTCCTTTTTGTGCGAAGTTGGACTCGAATATTTGACTCTTGCCCGGATGGCGATGACGCTATCAGGAGGTGAGGCTCAACGGATTAGACTCGCCACACAAATCGGTTCTAAATTATCAGGCGTGTTATATGTTTTAGATGAACCTTCAATCGGTCTTCATCAACGCGATGACGCTAAACTGATCAAGGCTTTAAAAGAGATGCGTGATTTAGGCAATACTCTAATCATCGTCGAACACGATGAAGAGACGATTCGCGCTGCAGATTATATTGTCGATATCGGCCCTGGAGCAGGTAAGCACGGAGGCGAGATCGTCGCCGCTGGTTCTTTAAAAGATATCATCGATAATCCAAATTCAATCACCGGACAATATTTGACGAAAAAGAAATACATTCCCATTCCTAAAAAACGCATCCCGGGAAATGGTAAAAAATTGATTATCAAAGGGGCAAAATGCAATAACTTAAAAGATATCGATGTCGAGATTCCACTCGGCTCCTTCGTCAGTGTCACCGGTGTTTCAGGAAGTGGTAAATCATCCTTGATCAATCAGACGCTTTATTTATATTTAAAAAACATTTTCTCAAAAGATAAAGTGGTGGCGATCGGAGAAGTGAAAACTATTGAAGGATTAGAACACATCGATAAAGTCGTCAATGTCTCACAAGAACCAATCGGAAGAACCCCGCGTAGTAACCCCGCGACATATACAAAGACTTTTGATGAGATTCGAGCGCTTTTTAGTGAGACGATTGAAGCTAAATCTCGTGGCTTTGATAAAGGAAGATTTTCTTTCAATGTCGTCGGAGGACGATGTGAGACTTGTCAAGGTGCAGGAGTGACACGGATTCCGATGAACTTCTTACCCGACGTCTATGTCAAATGCGATGCTTGTGATGGTAAACGCTATAACGAAGAAACACTTCAAGTCACTTACAAAGGAAAGAATATCTATGAAGTCCTAGAAATGACAGTTGAAGAAGGACTGAACTTCTTTGCTAATCGAAGTGCGATCCAAAGAAGAATCAAAACCCTTTTTGACGTCGGATTAGGCTATATCAAACTCGGTCAACCCGCGACAACTTTGTCAGGGGGTGAAGCCCAAAGAGTCAAATTGGCCTTTGAATTACAAAAAAGACCAACTGGGAAAACTCTTTATATCTTAGATGAACCGACTACCGGTTTACACGCTGATGATATCTCGCGTTTAATCAAGGTTTTAAAGCGTATCGTCGACCATGGTGATACGGTTTTAGTCATCGAACATAACCTCGATGTGATTAAGGTTTCTGACCATATTATCGATCTTGGTCCCGAAGGAGGAGATAAAGGTGGTAAAATAATTGCAACTGGAACTCCAGAAGAAATTGCCGCTAACCCATCATCATATACAGGACAATACTTAAAAGAAGTTCTAAAAACTGGTAAATATGAATAAAAGGAGTCAATTATGGACAACGAAATGATCTTAAATGCAATCATCCTCTATGCTAGTTTAGCTCTGATGATCGGAGCTTTTGGATATTTGATTTTTCGAGTGAGAAAAATCGCTAAAGCTCCCAGCCTAGAAATATTTGATTTGAAGAAAGAAAGAAATTGGATCATCGGTCTCAGTTCGACATTCATTGCTTTTAGTTTGATATTCGCGATTGGAATCGTCTTGATGATGAAATTTGACCTTTCTGGTTTAGAGTGGTTTTATCTCGTCTTAGGGTCACTTGGTACAAGTGCTTCAATTATGGTTTTCTATCTTTCTTTTAGATTGCATTATTATCAAAAGAATTTCTCTCTGAAATTCGATAAAATTTTATATTGGTCGATGCTCGGGTCGATTGTGACTTTTACTGCTTTCTTTTTCATTTGGACCGAAGCTTACGCTCTTCATTTAGACTATCCACTTGCTAACGGAATTTCATGGGCAGATGGACTTGCTTTAGTCAATATCAAAAGTAGCCATAGTCCGAATATCACTTGGTATGCACTGTGCATCGTCAGCGGTGCGCTTTTTGTCTATTTCCTTTCTGACCACAAGATGTATAAAAAATATGGCAAACACGGAATGGTCGAATCGACATTTTATGTCGCTTTTCCAGCTGGAATCATCGGGGCTCGCCTCGGTTATGTAATTGGAAACTGGGAACTTGAATTTGCCGGAAGAGATTTTTTAGAAGTCTTTAAAATTTGGAACGGCGGATTGACGATTTTAAGCGGTGGAGTAATCGGGATCATCGTCGGAGTTTTATGGTTTAAATGGAGACATAAAGATATTGACGTCTTTGACGTCGCAGATTTACTTGTCCCGACGATTTTATTAGCCCAAGCTTTTGGTCGCTGGGGTAATTTCTTTAACGCAGAAGTTCATGGTGGAGAAGTGTCTATGGCCAATTGGAGCTTTTTGCCACAGGTCATCTTGCAGCAATCACGTTTTTCCTCTGCTGCAGGTATGGCAGGAGAGGGACTCATTTGGGCACCTTTATTTCTCGTTGAAGGAATTGTCAATGTCGCGGGATTTTTTGTTCTTGCTTATTTATTTGGACAAGTCTTAAAAAAATATACTCGCCCAGGAGATATAGTTCTTGGCTATGTCATCTGGTATGGCGGAACGAGAACATTTATGGAACCACTTCGCGATTCTGCTTTTAATATGGGAACAGATGGCGCTTGGTCTTGGATTTGGGGAATCATTTTTGTCGGAGTCGGAATTTTATTTATCGCCGTCAATCATCTGGTGAGGATGATAATCGAAAGAAAGAAAAACTTACCTTATGCGATTTCGTTTAGTAAAAAATCTGATTATATCAATATCGGAATTATTTCTTTTATCTCTTTGGCACTCACGATCACTGGGGCGTGTCTCTTTGCACTTTTCCCGCCTCCAACTGAATCTCTCATCGCTTTAGTACCACATAATATTGGTCTAATCATGCTCATCATCGGAGCGTTTTCCTTTGCTCTTTTGGTTCTTCCATTGTTCCGTTTGTTTGCAAAACAAAAACCCGCAATTCAACAATCTTAAAATGAAATACCGCGTAATTATTCTCGATTTAGATGGCACTTTACTCAATACCGACGAGATGATCATCGCGGTTTTTAATGAACTCTATCAGCTTTATCGCGGTGGGATTTTAACTCCTAAAGAAGAGATCTATTATTTTTCTGGACCTCCATTAAGCGAGACGATGAAAAAAGAATTCATCGATCAAGACCCCGCTTTTATGGTCAAAGAATTTTCTCGTCTAACACCAAAATACCTAGCAAAAACCGTCACATTATATAAAGATGCGGATGAGACATTGAAATACTTTAAGAAAAGAGGTCTAAAACTTGCGGTCGTGACTAACAAACTAAAAAAGCCGACGATCGAAGTCTTAAATTTATTTGATCTCACTTCCTTATTCGATGTTGTCATTGCTCTTGATGATGTTAAAAAAGGCAAACCTGATCCAGAAGGAATTTTAAAGGTTTTAGAAAAGTTGAATATCACCGATAAAAAGACTGCGATTTATGTCGGAGATAATGAAGTCGATTATCAAGTTGCCCTAAAAGCTGGAGTAGACAGCGCTTTGGTTGTCTGGGGACCGCGAATATTAGATAATAAACTCACACCAACGGTGAAAATCAAGTCTTATAAGGAGTTAAAACGTTATGTCGAAAAATCTTAAAACCCATGATGTGATCATCATCGGTGCTGGCCCAGCCGGAATTGGAGCCGCTCTTAGTTTGCATCATGAAGGAGTCGATTTTGCGATTTTAGAATATTCGGCTCCAGGAGGCAAAATCAATGTCGCCCCACGAGTCGATAATTATCCTGGGTATACAAAAATCCCCGGCCCAGATCTTGCGTTTGCCTTTTATGAACGCTTGCTTGCAGTCGGAATCCAAATCAACGGAGAAGAAGTCATTTCTTTAACTAAAGAGGGAAATAAATTCAAGATTGAAACCGATCAAAATATCTATGAATCCAAAGCGGTCTTAGTCGCTAGTGGAGCTCAAGAGAAAAAACTCGGTCTTCCAAAGGAAGAAGAACTCTTCGGTAAAGGAATTTCCTATTGTGCACTGTGCGATGGTCATTTCTTTAAAGATCAAACCGTCGTCGTCGTCGGAGGAGGTAATTCGGCCTTAAAAGAATCACTCCACCTCGCCGGACTCGTTAAAAAATTATATCTCGTCCACCGAAGAAGAGAATTCCGCGGACTAAATAAATTTGTTAAAGAAATTGAAGAATTGGGTAATGTGGAAATTTTAACTCCATATATCGCCACCGAAATCATCGGCGACGATCAATTAAAGGCTCTAAGAATTCAAAACGTTGAAACCGATGAAATCAAAATTTTAGAAGTCGATGGCTTTTTCCCTTTAGTCGGATTAAATCCGAATACGACTTTTGTCAAAATCGAAGGAATTTTAGATGATTACCGTTATATCCCAGTCGATAACAAAACGATGATGAGTCCAGTAGAAGGACTCTTCGCTGCCGGAGATGTTCTGCCGCGGATCATCAAGCAGATTTATCTTTCCGAACACGATGGAAAAGTTGCCGCTAAAAGTATCATCGAATATTTAAAAAAATAAGGAGTTCTACTCCTTTTCTTTTTGTTTTCCGCTTATCAATGTATAATTGTAAAAGGAGTAAAAAATGATAGAAGTAGTATTTTTAACCGGCCCATCCGGAAGTGGGAAAACCACCGCCCAACACGTATTCGAAGAATCAGGTTACTATGTGATCGATAATATTTTTACCGCCTCATTTGAACCGATTATGAATGAAATTCTCACCAGTCATGAAAAATATAAAAAGATTTTGATTTCGGTTTCTCCTAAAACCACATTTGAAATCATTCCTTTATTAAAGAAAATCAAAGCTCCAAATCTGACGAGTCGAATGATTGTTTTAGATTGTAAAAAAGACATTCTTCTCACTCGTTATAAACTCACTCGTCACGTTCATCCCTTGACGACGATTACCAATATGTCATTAGAAGATGCGCTTGAAGATGATGCGGCCTATATCAGAAAAATTAAGGACGACGCAGATGTCATCATCGATACGACTAGCCTCGGCGTTAAAGATTTTCGAAAAATTTTGTTTGAGACAATTTCTTTGCGCAATAAAGACAATGTCCGAGTCCGCTTTATTTCCTTTGGTCATAAATATTTAGCCCCAATGGATTGTGATTTATTTTTAGATACTAGGGCGATTCCTAATCCGTATTGGGATCCAAAATTACGTAAATTCTCGGGATTAGATAAAGAGATCATCGATTATCTCGAATCTATTAAAGACACAAATGAGCTTTTGGGTGAGATGATCGATTACTTAGATTGTTACTTAAAAAAAGTTCAAGCCGATGGAAGAGGCGACTATTGTGTCGGGATTTGCTGCAGTGGTGGTCAACACCGTTCAGTTTATTTTGCCGAAAGATTAAAAGAACATTTTGCAAAGAAGTATGAGACTTCTGTCTTTCATCGCGACATTACTAAAAAAGAGGGTACATGAGCAAAGGGATTTCCTTCAGTCAAAAAATTAAAGAAGAATTGTGTGCTAATGAATATCTGAGTAAAGACCGACTCAAAGCGCTCCTATCAGCCTATCTTAGAATCAACGGACATCTTGTTTTAAATAACAAAAAAACTTTACTTGTCTTTGAAACTCAAAACGGGAAGATCGCCAAATTCATCTATCAGACGATTGGCGAATTTTATCATGCGCCAGTTTTTTTCACCTATGAGAAGAAAACGCGCTTTTCAAAAAATCTGATCTATAAAACAACGATCGAAGAAATGGGAGAAGAAATTCTTGAAGACCTAGACATTTCTTTCCTCGAAGAAAAGATTTCTAAGACGATTGTCAATAATGATGACACGATTTCGGGTTATCTCGCCGGAGCGTTTTTAGCTTCTGGTTCGATCAATTCTCCGCGGAGTAGTAATTATCATTTAGAAATATCCTTAAATAGTGAAAACCATGCAAAATGGCTCGCAAAATTATTTCTTCGCTATAAAAACACGAATATAGAACCGAAAATCATTAAAAGACGGGAGAATTACATTGTTTATTTGAAAAAGTCTGATAAAATTGCCGATTTTTTAGTGATGATTGGAGCGGTTAATTCATGTATGGAATTTGAAAACATTCGGGTCGACCGCGATTATTTGAATATCACAAACCGCTTGAGCAATCTCGATACCGCGAATATGCTCAAGACCGTTAAGACTGCCGAAAAGCAGATCAAATGGATTGAACTGATCGATCAAAAAATTGGCATCGATCATCTGAGCGAAAGTAAAATTCGCCTTTTATGTCGTCTCCGATTAGAAAATGATTCAGCGTCTTTGGATGAACTGGCCTATTTGATGTCAGAAGCACTTTCGAAGACCGTCAGTAAATCAAATGTCGCCCATCTGTTTCGAAAAATCGAAGAAAAGTATTTACGCCTTGGAGGTGAATGATGGATATCAATTACAAACTCGGAAATCGGATTCGAGAATTGCGGACTAACCGAGGGTGGTCTCAAGAAGTTTTATCTTTTGAAGCCGAGATAAATAAAAACTATATCAGCGATCTAGAACGCGGCACTAGAAATCCAACAGTGAAAATCATCGCCCGAATCGCTAAAGCTTTTCAGGTTGAAATTGGCTTTTTATTTTCAGAGGAGAAAGAAAACCAAATTGAAAAGAGCGAGGTTATTTAAAGGTTATTAATTTAATAACGGATTAGACTTGCCAATATTTCTTTATATAGTGTATACTATATCTCGCAATAATAAGGAGGACATGAGAATATGTCAAAAATTAAGCTTGCAATTAATGGTTTCGGGAGAATCGGGCGTTTAGCGTTTCGTCGCGCTGTCGAAACCGGCGACTTTGAAATCGTCGCTCTTAATGATCTAGTCGATGCTGCGACTCTTGCGTATTTATTAAAATATGATACAACCCATAAGAATTGGCACAAAGACGAAATATCTTTTAACGCTGAAAAGAACTCAATTGTATTCCAAGGAAAGGAAATTCCAGTCCTTGGTAAAAAAGATCCAGCCGAACTCAATTGGAAAGATTTCGGTGTCGATATCGTCCTTGAATGCACTGGACGTTTTAAAGGAAAAGAAGATGCTCGCATTCACCTCAATAACGGGGCAAAAGGCGTGATTATCTCCGCTCCTTCGGATAAAGAAACTCCGACCTTTGTCTATGGAGTTAACTCTGATCTTTTAACTAAAGAAATGACTGTTGTCTCTGGTGCGAGCTGCACGACAAACTGCTTAGCCCCGGTGATGAAAGTACTCGTCGATAAATTCGGAGTGAGAGGCGGTTATATGACTACTGTTCACGCCTATACAAATGATCAGACGACACTCGACCTTGCAAAAGGTAACCTCCGCCGTGGTCGAGCTGCTGCGGCCAATATCGTTCCAACGACAACTGGAGCAGCTAAAGCGATCGACCTCGTGATTCCTGAACTAAAAGGAAAAATGCGGGGTGGTGCACTTCGTGTTCCGGTGATCGATGGCTCATTAGTTGACCTCTCTCTTCTTTTAGAAAAAGAAGTCACCGCCGAAGAGATCAACGCAGCGATGAAAGAAGCGAGCCTTACCTCTCTTAAAGACATTCTTGATTACACCGAAGATGAAATCGTCTCAAGCGATATCATCGGTGCACCAGCAGGTTCGATTTTCGATGCGACTCAAACCTCGGTCTTCACGCTTCCTGATGGTGAACAACTCGTCAAAGTTGTCTCTTGGTACGATAATGAATATTCATATACCTGCCAATTCATTCGTTTGGCTAAACACATGGCCAAAATCTTAGGTATTAAATAAATTTCTTCACTTTCATTAGTGCCCTGACAACTAGGGCACTTTTTATCGAAAAGGAGTCAAACTATGTTAACAGTCCAAAACATGACAGATTTAAAAGGAAAAAAAGTCATCGTTCGTGTCGATTTTAATGTTCCACTTAAAAATGGAACGATTCGCGACGATAGTCGAATCGTCGCCGCTATTAAGACAATTGAAGAATTGCAAAAAAAAGAAGCGCGGATCATCTTGCTTTCACATTTAGGGAAAATTAAGCACAAAGAAGCTCCGGAAGTGATCGAAGAACAAAAAAAGAAAAATGACTTAGCCCCAGTCGCAGTTCGTCTAGGCGAATTACTCGCTTCACCCGTGAAATTTTCTAAAGAAACAACCGGCGAAGAAGTCAAAAGAGCAGTCGATGAATTACAAGATGGGGAAGTTATTCTCTTGCAGAATACCCGTTATGAAAAAGGGGAAGAGAAAAACGATCTCGAACTTTCAAAGAAATGGGCGAAATTAGCCGATGCTTTTGTGATGGATGCCTTTGGTAGCGCCCATCGTGCTCATGCCTCAACCTATGGAATTCCGGAGATTTTAAAAGCAGAAGGAAAACCCGTCGCAATCGGCTATTTAGTCGAAAAAGAAGTTGAAAACCTCTCACGCTGTGTCGAGGTGAAACCAGAAGATCGTCCGTATTTGGCCATTTTAGGGGGATTTAAAATTTCTGATAAAATCAAAGTCATCGATTCACTTCTCAAGAAGTGCGATAAGATTCTCATCGGTGGAGCGATGGCCTACACTTTTGCTAAAGCCTTAGGTTACACAATTGGCATTTCTCCTTGTGAAGATGATCAACTCGATTATGCGCGGAAATGTTTAATTGAGGCTAAAGGACGAATCATTTTACCAATCGATTCGGTCTGCACTGATGCTTTTGATCCCGAACAAAGAAAATCAATTATTACAACCGAAAATCAAAACATTCCAGAAAACATGGAAGGAATGGATATCGGACCAAAAACTCAAGCTTTATTCGCCTCAGAGATCAGCAAAGCGAAGATGATTTTTTGGAACGGTCCAATGGGAGTTTTTGAACAAGCCGAATTCACCAAAGGAACAATCGCGGTCTGCAAAGCGATTTCCCTTCTTAAAGACGCCTTTACGGTCTGTGGTGGAGGAGATTCATCAGCCGCAGTAAAACAATTCGGTTACACCGAGAAGTTCTCTCACGTTTCGACCGGTGGTGGAGCCGCTTTAGAAATGATTGAAAATGAGGGACATCTCCCCGGAATTGATATAATCAGGTAAGAATATGAGAAAAAAATTATTAATTGGCAATTGGAAAATGAATAAAACTTGTGCAGAAGCTAAAGCTTTTGCACTTGCGTCTAGTCCGATTGCAAGTCTAGCTAAAACCCATCAAATCGAAATCGGAGTCGCTCCGACTTTCCTCTCTTTAAGGACCGTAAAAGAAAACCTTCCTCTATCGATGATCGTCGCTAGTCAAAACGTTCATTTTGAAGATAAAGGAGCATTCACCGGTGAAATCTCGATCCCGATGTTAAAAGAAATCGGAATCACCTGGTCGATCATCGGTCATTCTGAGCGTCGGACTTACGACGATGAAACAAATGAAAAATGCAATAAAAAAGTTTTGAAGTTACTCGAAAATGAGATGACTCCTCTATATTGCTGTGGTGAGAGTTTAGAGATTTTTGAAAAAGGTGAAACCAAACGATTTGTGAGAACTCAAATCGAAGAAGGTTTAAAAAATATCCCTTTAGATAAAGTCGATCAACTCGTCGTCGCTTATGAACCGATTTGGTCGATTGGAACGGGAAAAAATGCCTCAAAAGAAATCGCTGAAGACATGTGCGCCTTCATCCGCGCGGTTCTAAAGGAAATGTATGGTCTTAAATCCGAGCAAGTTCGAATCCTCTATGGTGGAAGTGTCAAACCCGAAAACATCAAAGAATATTTATCTTGTCCGAATGTCGATGGTGCTCTTGTCGGTGGAGCCTCGCTTAAAATTGATTCTTTTGCTGAGTTAGTTCAAAATATTATTTAAGAAGGAGAAAACTCATGTCGTTTTATAAACCTAGTCCATCACCCGATCAACCTCAACAAGAGACAATGGTCACAAATCAAAAAGCTTCGGTCATCGCTAATTTAGGAAAGATTTTTGGAGTGATGTTTTTAGGAATTTTATTGACGGCAATCGGAGCTGTCCTTTGGGGTCTTTTGCTCTCATATACTAATAGCCTTGGACTGATGATCGCCGGATTTGTCATCGGTCTCATCATCATGGTCGTTTCTTCGTCAGTCATCAATTGGCGAGCCTTTAAAGAAGGGAAAAAGAAATTATCTTTAATCGCTCCTTATATCGTCTACGCTTTATCTTTGAGTTTTATCTTTGGAGCGATTGGTCTTATCGCCGGAGCCGAAATCATCGGAATCTCTTTTGGTGTGACGCTTTTAGTCTTTGGAATCCTCGCTTTATTTGGCATCATCTTTAAAAATGTCAATTTGAACCCGATTATCTATGTGATTGGAGCAGCCTCGATCGGAGTCATAGTTTTGATTTTGATCAATCTCTTTCTCCCTTCAAGTACTGAATTTGGTTCTTCGATAATGTGGATTATCAGTTTTGTCATCTTTGGGATCATCATGCTGACGACGATTGTCGATATGTGGAGAATCAACAAAATCGCTTCGACAATGCCCCCTAATCTCAATATGACGATGTATTTTGCGTTTCGACTCTATACCGATTTTGCAAATATTTTATTAAGAGTCATCTATTACATGATCATCATCGGGGCAAGAAGTAAAAGATAAATAGATAAAACCGAGATCGATTCGTTTTCTTTTAATCCTAAATCCACCTAGATAAAGAAAATAAGTGAAGATATTCTCGGTTTTTATTTTGTTTTTGAAGTTTTATTTACAATAAAGGGATTTAAAAAAGATATTTGAAAAAAAGATGAAAACTTGTTGACATGATTTTTAATCAAGTGATATTATATACAAGCATGCGGTCTAGAAGACCTTTAAATTACTAGCGTAATTCGTGCGAACTGATCTTTGAAAACTAAACAGATGTACAAACAACAAACGTCAATTTTTTAACGTTTTAATTACAAAACCAGATAATAATAATGAGTAAGATACAAACTTTTTGAGAGTTTGATCCTGGCTCAGGATGAACGCTGGCGGCGTGCCTAATACATGCAAGTCGAACGAGGGTAGCAATACCCTAGTGGCGAACGGGTGAGTAACACGTAGGTAACCTGCCTTTTAGTTTGGGATACCCAGAGGAAACTTTGGTTAATACCGGATACGAGTTTTAGAGGCATCTCTAAGATTTGAAAGGAGCTTCGGCTCCGCTTTAAGATGGACCTGCGGCGCATTAGCTAGTTGGTGAGATAACAGCCCACCAAGGCTCGGATGCGTAGCCGATCTGAGAGGATGAACGGCCACATTGGAACTGAGACACGGTCCAAACTCCTACGGGAGGCAGCAGTAAGGAATTTTCGGCAATGGGGGAAACCCTGACCGAGCAACGCCGCGTGAGTGACGAAGGTCTTCGGATCGTAAAGCTCTGTTGTCAGGGAAGAATGATACTCTTAGGAAATGAGGAGTATTTGACGGTACCTGACCAGAAAGCCACGGCTAACTACGTGCCAGCAGCCGCGGTAATACGTAGGTGGCAAGCGTTATCCGGAATTATTGGGCGTAAAGAGTGAGCAGGCGGCAGTTTAAGTCTGGAGTGAAAGCGTGAGGCTCAACCTCATACAGCTTCGGAAACTGAACAGCTAGAGTACGGGAGAAGTAAGTGGAACTCCATGTGTAGCGGTGAAATGCGTAGATATATGGAAGAACACCAGTGGCGAAGGCGACTTACTAGCCCGAGACTGACGCTCAGTCACGAAAGCGTGGGTAGCAAATAGGATTAGATACCCTAGTAGTCCACGCCGTAAACGATGAAAACTAAGTATTGCCGCGAGGCAGTGCTGTAGCTAACGCATTAAGTTTTCCGCCTGGGGAGTACGCTCGCAAGAGTGAAACTTAAAGGAATTGACGGGGGCCCGCACAAGCAGTGGAGCATGTGGTTTAATTCGACGCTACGCGAAGAACCTTACCAGGACTTGACATGGAATTTAAAACTCTAGAGATAGAGCCATATACAAGTTCACACAGGTGGTGCATGGTTGTCGTCAGCTCGTGTCGTGAGATGTTGGGTTAAGTCCCGCAACGAGCGCAACCCTTGTCCTTAGTTGCCATCATTAAGTTGGGAACTCTAGGGAGACTGCCGATGTAAATCGGAGGAAGGTGGGGATGACGTCAAATCATCATGCCCTTTATGTCCTGGGCGACACACGTGCTACAATGGTCGGTACAAAGGGAAGCAATACCGTGAGGTGGAGCAAATCTCATAAAGCCGATCTCAGTTCGGATTGAAGTCTGCAACTCGACTTCATGAAGCTGGAATTGCTAGTAATCGCGAATCAGCCATGTCGCGGTGAATACGTTCCCGGGCCTTGTACACACCGCCCGTCATACCATGAGAGCTGGTAATACTTGAAGCCGTTATCTTAACCGCAAGGAGGGAGACGTCTAGGGTAGGATTAGTGATTGGGGTCAAGTCGTAACAAGGTATCCCTACGGGAACGTGGGGATGGATCACCTCCTTTCTATGGAGAAAGTGCTAGATCACATTGCGTGTTTCTAGCGTATGTACAAAACCTATAACTGATTAATTATCAATTGACTGTTGGATGGACAATCTGTTTAGTTTTGAGAGATTAGAAACCTCTTAAAATTGTTCTTTGAAAACTGGATATTATATAACATGTTCTTTCTGTTATTGTCGCAATTTATTGATTTCATCAATACGTTGTAGAACAACAACAAAAACATAAAAAATAAGATTTTATTTAAAAAATAATTTGTTAAGCAAACAACTGAAAACCTAAATTTTACGAAGTTAAGTTAATAAGGGCGTACAGTGGATGCCTTGGCACTAGAAGGCGAAGAAGGACGCGATTACCTGCGAAAAGCGACGGGGAGCTGGATATGAGCTTCGATCCGTCGATATCCGAATGGGGCAACCCAATACAACTCATATTGTATTATCATGTCGAGAAACAATACCGACATTGAAGGCACACCTAGGGAATTGAAACATCTTAGTACCTAGAGGAAAAGAAAGAGAAATCGATTCCGTCAGTAGCGGCGAGCGAAAGCGGAAGAGCCCAAACCAATCTTAGGATTGGGGTTACGGACCACAACATGGGATTAGTCAAGAGATAGCTGAATGACTTGGGAAAGTCAGTCAAAGAGGGTGATAACCCCGTAAGCGAAATCTCGAAACACCCTAGTGAGTTCCAGAGTACAGCGGAGCACGTGGAATTCTGCTGGAAGTTACGGAGACCACTCCGAAAGGCTAAATACTAACTAGTGACCGATAGTGAACCAGTACCGTGAGGGAAAGGCGAAAAGAACCCCGGGAGGGGAGTGAAAAGATTCTGAAACTGTATGCTTACAAAAAGTCAGAGGCCGTTAAAGGCTGATGGCGTGCCTATTGAAGAATGAACCGGCGAGTTATGGTTGCATGCAAGGTTAAGTCGAAGAGACGGAGCCGTAGCGAAAGCGAGTCTGAACAGGGCGATAAGTATGTAGTCATAGACCCGAAGCCCGACGATCTATCCATGGTCAGGTTGAAGGTGGGGTGAAACCCACTGGAGGACCGAACCGACGTTCGTTGAAACGCCCGCGGATGAACTGTGGATAGCGGAGAAATTCCAATCGAGTCGGGGGATAGCTGGTTCTCCCCGAAATAGCTTTAGGGCTAGCGTTAGAAATTGTGTAGTGGAGGTAGAGCACTGAATGGCTGATGGCCGCTTGAGCGGTACTGATTCCAATCAAACTCCGAATGCCATTATATGTATTCTAGCAGTCAGACTGTGGGGGATAAGCTCCATGGTCAAAAGGGAAACAGCCCAGACCGTCGAATAAGGTCCCTAAATTCATGCTAAGTGTTAAAGGATGTAGAAACGCTCAGACAACTAGGATGTTGGCTCAGAAGCAGCCACCATTTAAAGAGTGCGTAACAGCTCACTAGTCGAGTATTTCCGCGCCGATGATTTACCGGGGCTAAGCATGGTACCGAATTCACGGATTTTAGATTTATCTAAAGTGGTAGGGGAGCGTTCCATATGGGGCGAAGCGATACCGTAAGGAGTCGTGGACTGTATGGAAGTGAGAATGCCGGTGTAAGTAACGCTTGTGGGTGAGAATCCCACACACCGATAGACTAAGGTTTCCTGGGGAAGGGTCGTCCTCCCAGGGTTAGTCGGGACCTAAGGCCAGGCCGAAAGGCGTAGTCGATGGACAGCTGGTTGATATTCCAGCACCCGTATATATGTGATGTAGTGACAGAGAAGGCTAATCGTACCGGTTATGGATTCCGGATCAAGCGAGGTACCTGCTAGATAGGCAAATCCGTCTAGCGTAAGGGGAAGACGTGACGAGGAGTGAATGGAGCAATCCTAGTAGCGAAGTCGATGATGCAAGCTCTCAAGAAAAGCTGCTAACTTAAGTATATGCGGCCCGTACCGAGAACGGACACACGTAGTCAAGATGAGTAATCTAAGGTGAGCGAGTTAACTGTTGTTAAGGAACTCTGCAAAATTACTTCGTAAGTTCGCAACAAGAAGTGCTCTCAGCAATGAGAGCCGCAGTGAAGAGGCCCAAGTAACTGTTTACCAAAAACACAGCTCTATGCTAAGTCGTAAGACGATGTATATGGGGTGATGCCTGCCCAGTGCTGGAAGGTTAAATCAAGAGGTTAGTCGCAAGGCGAAGCTTTGAAATGAAGCCCCAGTGAACGGCGGCCGTAACTATAACGGTCCTAAGGTAGCGAAATTCCTTGTCAGGTAAGTTCTGACGTGCACGAATGGTATAATAATTTGGGCGCTGTCTCGACAGCAGACTCGGTGAAATCTTAAGACCTGTGAAGATGCAGGTTACCCGCGACTAGACGGCAAGACCCCATGGAGCTTTACTATAACTTAATATTGAATAATTGTACTTCATGTACAGGATAGGTAGGAGACTATGAAGGCGGAGCGTTAGCTTCTCTGGAGTCATCGTTGGGATACTACTCTTGGAATATGATTGTTCTAACTCGCACCCTTACCGGCGTGGAGGACAGTGTTAGGCGGGTAGTTTGACTGGGGCGGTCGCCTCCCAAAAAGTAACGGAGGCGCCCCAAGGTACCCTCAGTATGGATGGAAATCATACAACGAGTGCAATGGCATAAGGGTGCTTAACTGCGAGACCAACAAGTCGAGCAGGGACGAAAGTCGGGCATAGTGATCCGGCGATTTCAGTGTGGAATGGTCGTCGCTCAACGGATAAAAGCTACCCTGGGGATAACAGGCTGATCGCGTCCAAGAGTTCACATCGACGACGCGGTTTGGCACCTCGATGTCGGCTCATCACATCCTGGAGGGGAAGTACCTTCCAAGGGTTTGGCTGTTCGCCAATTAAAGTGGTACGCGAGCTGGGTTCAAAACGTCGTGAGACAGTTTGGTCCCTATCTGTCGTGGGCGCAGGAAGTTTGAAGGGAGTCGTCCCTAGTACGAGAGGACCGGGATGAACATAGCAACGGTATATCGGTTGTCACGCCAGTGGCATGGCCGGGTAGCTGCCTATGGAATAGATAAACGCTGAAAGCATCTAAGCGTGAAGCTAGCCCTAAGATAAGACTTCCCATTCGAAAGAAGTAAGATCCCTCCAATGTCAGGAGGTTGATAGGTCAGAGATGTAAGTGCTGCGAAGCATTCAGTCGACTGATACTAATAGATCGAGGACTTAATTTCTAAGATTTTTAATCGATAAAGTAAGATTTAAGTTCATTGATTTGACAGGAAGAACAACAGAGTATAATATCTAGTTTTGAGAGAACAATTTCTCTTGATGAAAAAGTCTGGTGGCGATGGCGCGGTGGACACACCTGTTCCCATCTCGAACACAGAAGTTAAGCACCGTAGTGGCGAAGGTATCCGCAAGGGGAGAATAGCGAGCTGCCGGGCTTTTTTATTTTAAGGGCAAAAGATTTATATCATCTTGCCTAAAAGTTCAATATAATTGAAAAAAAGAGGTGGATTATGGATATCAATTTAGTGAGATTGCAAGCTTCGATGAATAACAACCGAGAAAAGGTCAAGCAAGAAGATGATTTTTTCTTAGAAAATATCAATCTTTTTTTAAGTGACAGCGATCATGTTTTAAAAGAAAACGTCAATGATTCTCCCTTCACTTTCATCTTGATCGAAACCGGAGGAACCGAAGAACTCTTTAAACGCGAAGTCTATAAAAAATATCCTGAACCTTATTATTTGATTTCAACCGGAAAAAACAATTCCTTACCAGCGACTTTAGAAATTAAAACTTTTCTCGAACTCCAAAATTTAGATGTCCGCGTCATCACCGGTAACGAAGAGCAAATCGCTTATTTGATTTCTAAATTTTCTCACATTCAGTCTGTCTTTTTTGAGTTAAAAGAAAATAATCTCGGACTTGTTGGTGAGCCTTCAGATTGGTTGATCGCCTCTAAAGTTTCTATTCAAGACGTCTACGACAAATATCGATTTAATATCGTTAAAATTCCGATGGAAGAGTTTTTTAATGAGATTCAAAAACATCAAATCGAACCGACTTCACGAAGAGAAGAATTAGAAAATAAATGGAAAGACAAAGCGGTCTTAAATGAAGCTTTGGAGATTTATGGAGCCTTAAAAAGGCTGGTTAAAAAATACCGTTTAAACGGTTTGAGTGTCCGCTGTTTTGACCTTGTTGAAAAATATAAAAACACATCTTGTCTTGCTTTAGCACTTTTAAATGATGAAGGAATCACCGCTGGATGCGAAGGCGATATCCCTTCTTTGATGACGATGCACATCGTCTCTCATCTAGCTAATTTTCCGGTCTTTATGGCTAATCCTTCGACAATCGATTTCAGCGATCAATCCCTCATTTTATCGCACTGCACGATTCCGCTTAAAATGACGAATAGTTATGCTTTAGATACCCACTTTGAATCGGGTTTAGGACTTGCGATTAAAGGCGAAATGAGACCTGGAGAAGTGACGATTGCAAAGATTTCTCCTGATCTCAATTCTCTTTTTCTAGCTAAAGCAGAAATCAAAGAAAATCTCTCCCTTCCTCATTATTGTCGGACTCAAATCAAAGTCATCTTCGAAGAAGGACTAAAAGATTTCATGGAGATTTCTTTTGGCAATCATCTCATCATCTCCTATGGAGATTTAGAAATGGAATTTCTCTCTTTGATCAAACTCTTCTATGAAGCATATGGGAAAAAGAAAATCTCTAAAAAGAAAGTCTCATCTTAAAAAACTCACACTCACTATAGCCTTAGAGCATCACGACTTGCATTTTTGATTTTTACAAAGTAAAATAAAGCGGTCTTTATGGAAAGATTATGGACAACGAAAAAATAAAAATTACCCCTCGGGAAGAAAATAAAATAGAAAACAAACAAGTATTGCTCAAAGAACTAGTGCTCGCCATCAACCGGATCACTTTATCTTGTTATGGAGTCGCTAGATTACAAGCGAAATATTTTTTCGAGATCAACAAGAAGAATATTAAACTTTCAGATTCGATCGAAGTGACGATGCGTCCAAACAAAACTTATCACATCAGAGTGTATGTCTCTTTGGTCTCACACACGAAGATTACTGAGGTTCTTTCCGAAATTCAAAAAAGAATTAAATATGAAATTGAAAAGGTATATCGGATCAAGGTTCGCAAAGTCGATATTTTTGCGCAATCGATCGAATAGAAAATAGGTTAACAATTATGAAAACAATAGATGGCATTACTTTAAAACAACTCCTGATATCAGGGGCTAACAATCTCTACAACCATTATCCAGAAATCGACGCTTTAAACGTCTTTCCAGTTCCAGATGGAGATACGGGAATGAATATGAATCTCACTTTGACAAGTGGTTCAAAAGAAATTCAAAATCGAAGTGATAAAAGTATTTACGAAATCGCCCGGACTTTTTCAAAAGGACTTTTGATGGGAGCTAGGGGCAATAGCGGTGTCATCACCTCTCAGATCTTTCGAGGTTTTTCTCAAGCCTTAGAAGGAAAAGAAGAAATCGATGCCTTAGGTTTAGCCGAGGCATGGAAAAAAGGAGTCGAAATATCTTATAAAGCGGTGATGAAGCCGGTTGAAGGGACAATTCTCACCGTCATCCGCGAATCAAGCGACGCCTTATCAAAACAAGTGACTGCTAGCACTTCAATCGAAAAAGCCTTTGACATCATGATCGGTGAGGCTAATCGTTCTTTAGAACGAACTCCTGAACTTCTTCCTATTTTAAAAGAAGTTGGAGTCGTCGATAGCGGAGGTTATGGCTTTACGATCATCTTAAAAGGGATGAAAAAAGCTCTGATCGGTGAATTGGTCGAACGCAATACCGCGACCGCTACCGAGATCGGCGATCCAAAAATTATGGCCGGCACCCTTATGGAAAGTGAAGAATTCGGTTATTGTACTGAATTCATCATGGAATTAGGAAGTGAAGAGACTAATAAAAAACCTTTCAGTGAGAAGAAATTTACTTCTGTCTTACTCAATCGAGGAAATTCGCTCGTCGTCGTAAGAGACGAAAATATTGTCAAAGTTCATATCCACACTTTAAATCCGGGTAATATTTTAAGTTATGCTCAACAATTCGGAGAATTCAAAACTTTAAAAATTGAAAATATGACCGAACAGCATCACGCCCTAGAAAGTGGGCAGGATTTAAAAGCTCATACCCATTTAGTCGATAAACCGCTTAAAAAAGATAAATACGCCTTGATTTCAGTTTCTACGGGAGACGGGGTTGATCAATTATTTAAAGAAGTCGGAGTAAAAGAAATCGTCAAAGGTGGACAGACGATGAATCCTTCAACAGAAGACTTCATCGCGGCGATTAAAAGATGCAATGCTGAAAATGTCATCATTTTGCCGAATAATTCCAATATCGTCATGACCGCTTCTCAAGCGTGTGATGTCTTTGAAAATAGCGAGATGAACTGTGTGGTCGTTCCTTCTAAGACGATTCCCCAAGGATTCACCGCGGCGATCATGTTCAATCCAGACATCGATATTCAAGAAAACGCAAAAGAGATGAAGGCTGCTTTAAAAAACGTTAAATCGGGCAGTGTCACCTTCTCGATTCGCGATACCGAACTCGATGGTCTTAAATTCAAAAAAGGTGACTTTATTGGAATTTATGATAAAAACATCGTTTCGGCTCATCGTGATAAAGTTAAATGCGGATTAGAATTAATTGAAAAAATGGTCGATGAAGACAGTGGAATCATCACGATCTTAGTCGGTGAAGATATCACTTCAAAAGAAAAGAAAGTCATCGAAGAAGCGCTTATGAAAAGTTTCCCCGAAATCGAAATCAACATTCGAGATGGCGGGCAACCGATTTACTCTTTGTTAATCGCAATTGAATAAATGAGAAAGTGGGACTGAAGTCCCATTTTTTGTTATGATGATAAATAGATGAAACTCACTAATTCACCACGTCTAAATATTGCGTTATATGAAATGGGTATATTTTCTTATTTTGGAGTCTTGAATTACCTTCCGCGACGCTACGATGATTTTTCTTTGACCAAAGAAACATCTTTGAGCGATAAAGATCGCGTTGTGACCTATGGTAAAATCATTTCTTTACCTCTTAAAGGGGCTTATCGCAAACTTTCAATCATCACCTTTGATTTTATGAGTGACAGGGGCAATTACTTCAAGGTCGTCGCTTATAATCGTCCCTACCTTTTAAATAGTTTAAAAATCGGTGAATCATACACGCTCATCGGAATTTATGATTATCCTAAAACCCGGCTCAATCTCGTCAATCTCACCAAAGGTGAAATCGTCAAAGAAGAGAGATTAAAACCGATCTATAGACTTCCGAGTGGTTATCAGAATTATCAATTTCGAAATCTCGTCAAGAAGGCCTTTTTAAACGTCGAAGAAATCTACGGTGATGTTCCTTATACCCTTCAAAATAGATATCGTTTAGTCGATAAGAAGACCGCTTTAAAAAATGTTCATTTTCCATCCTCACTTGAAGATGTTCGTCAAGGACAAAGATATTTGAAATATGAAGAAGCTTTGATTTTCTCTCTTAAAAATAAATTGATTAAAGAAGCGAATAAGTCACTAGCTAAAATAAAAAAAGAGCCAATCGATATCACCCTTGTTGAACCTCTGATTTCGACACTTCCATATCGTCTTAGTGAAGATCAATTTCAGGCTGCAAGTGAAATCATCGATGATATGAACGGTTCATCCTTGATGTATCGTTTATTACAAGGTGATGTCGGAAGTGGGAAGACAATCGTTTCCCTTCTAGCTTTATATGCTAATCATCTCCGAGGTGATCAAGGAGCGCTGATGGCACCGACGGATGCTTTGGCTAGGCAACACTACGAAACGGCTAAAGAAATCTTTAAAACACAAAAA
>JBAYST010000004.1:0-30938 GCA_041676005.1 Bacilli bacterium
CCATCTCTATCGTATTCGATTTCTTGATTTTCACGCATATAGTCAGTGTAAAAATCTGAAATCTCAAACTTTTCAGCCCCTTCAAAACTATTGGTCACATCATTTTCAAAATAATAATCTAACCGAACGATGATATTTTGTTTGACATAAGTCGCAAAATGATCAGGATAGCCGACGGCGACGTTAGGAAAATCACCACTCGTCGCGGCGAGTTGAATCGCTTGTAATAAACCGGTATAACCAGATTTAGTTTCATAGTTGACATGAACTCCGGTCAAAGCGGTGAACTCATCGAGCATATCTTCGACAACGGCGTTGATATCAGTCCCAAAACCAGTCCAGAAATCGATTGTCGTTCCGCTGACATCGACTTCAAAGTCGAGATCATAAGCGTAATTGTTTCGCCACGAACTGCATGACGTGGCGGAAAATGCAATTCCACTCATCAGTAGAGGAATGAGGGCGGTTTTAAGAATATTTTTTTTCATTCTTAGTCCTCCTTTCTTTTTTTATTATTTTACGTAATCTGATAATATTCGATAAACAGCGTCAAGAATATCTTGAATCGTCGGATATTCTTCGTTGAACATATAACCGGGAATCAAACCGATTTCATCTCTGATATCGCTTGAACCGCGGAATCCTGGATCGACGAATTTGGTCCATCCAAGATCGTCATTGTTATAAATTAGTCCGTTGACTTTTCCGGCGTCATTATTTGCTTTATCGATAGCAGATCCGCCTGGATTATTGAGCCAATCTTGATAGATATCACTATTAGCAACTTTTTCACCAGTTGGGAAATAACCACTTTGTGAAGTGAAGGTTGCGTTTTCAGCTTGTGATAAGAAGACGATGAGTTTCCACGCGGCAACTAGTTTTCTTTCACGATCAGAATCGTTAGTCGGAACTTGGAAGAGCGCGAGGTTTGTTCCTTGTGAAAGAACGAATTTGTGTTCGACATCTTTATAAGGAATTGGAGCGATACCAAGAGCGAATTTACCGGTGAGATTTACAAGACCTCCACTGGAGCCGACATTCATCACCGATTGTCCAGCTTTAAAGGCGTTAGAGCAATATCCGGTTGAATCTTCCCATGGAGTGGAAGCGATACCGATGACTTTTAAATCCCAAAGCTCTTGAATCATCTCGAGGGCGTTAATCGTGATTTGCTTTGTGTCAGCATCATTGAAATTCACATAACCTTTACCGGTTTGTGTTGCATCGATGGTCGTGAGTTCACCACCGTATTGACGGATTAAGGTCGTGACTAAGTTTTCAGTTGAGTCATAAGAGAATGGACGGAATTTATCCGCTTCTCCGATATCATGACCGCTAAAAGCAAGTGAAACTCCGGCTGGGAACGACGTTTCGGTAGCATAAATAACACCGTCAGTTCCAAGATAATTGCCGATAACAGTTTTATTAGCACTATCTTTATGAAGGACGAGTTTGCGAAGTTCTACTCCGACTGCTTTGACATCTGCCCAAGTTTCAGGGACAAAAATGTCTCCGACTCCCCAGCTAGTTAAAATTGCTTTTCCAGCTGTGGATTGAGCCCAATCGAAGAGTGTCTTGTTATAGACCATGACTTCGGTTGATTTATTAAATGGAATACCAAGAATGTAACCGTTACCTTCGTCATCGAATTCTAGAGTTTCGTTTTCAAGTACGTAGTCACTATAGAAATCTTCATAGTCAAGTCTTGGTAAGGTCGTGACGGTTTCTCCGTTTCCATTAACATAAGAACCGGGTTCTGTGATGTTTCGGTTCTTATCATTTTCAATAAGACCATTTAATCGGAGTTGAATGTTGGAGCTGATGTAGCCAGCAAAGTGGTCTGGATATCCGTTAGCAACTTGCGGAAGTTGACTTAAATTAGTCGCCGCTAAGTTGATTGCGGTTTGAAGATTTTTGTATCCACCCTTTGTTTCGTAATCGACATTGATTCCAGTCAAAGCGGTAAAATCGTCCAATAATGGAGTTAGAGCAGAGTTTACTGCACTACCAAAACCAGTGATCATGTTGATTGTCGTTCCTCTTGTTTCGATGTTGACATCTAAGTCATAGGTGTCAATTGGTCCACCCAAACTTCCACACCCCGTCAAACTGCCGACTAGAAGTGAAAGAAGTGGAACACCAACCAATGTGAGAAGTCCTTTTTTGGATTTTTTCATATCCTTTATCCTTTCTTTAATTGATTTATTAGATTTCGCATCTGCGAATACTAACCTTTGATACCAGAACGGGAGACGCCACGCATGATATATTTTCTAAAGATTAAGAAGAAGATAAATAGCGGGACAGTCGCGAACATTGAACCAGTGATCTTTGCCGGATCATCGCTAGAGAATTCACTTGATTGGAATTTAGCCATCAAGCCGTTAGAAACTAGCAACATGCTATTTCCAAAGCGCGGGTTTTTACCACTGGCAATGAGTTGGGGCCAGACGTAAGCATTCCACGCTCCCATTAGGGAGAGAATGATAATGCTGACAATTGTCGGTGAGGCGATCGGGATCATGACCTTCAGCAAATATGAGAAGTGCCCATAGCCATCGACTTTGGCCGCAAGGAATAATTCGTTTGGAATTTGTTGGAATGTCTGACGTAGATAGAAGATGTAAAAGACACTGACACCATGGACTAAAATTAGCGCGGCATAAGTATTTTTCCATCCGAATGAAAGAGCGGTTTGATAATTCGTTAAAATCATCATTTCACCTGGAACCATCATCGTCGCCATCAAAATCATGAAGATGAAATTTTTACCTTTGAAATCAACGCGCGCAAACGCAAATGAAGCAAAGATAGTTGTGACGATGGTAAAGGCAGTTGAAGCGACCGCGACGATGACTGTATTCAAATAGAAATAGCCAAAGTCTCCTCCTTTACTGAGGACTTTTGCATATTGTTCGACGGAGACGTTTGTCTGATTGAGCCAAAAAACGAGTTCTCCGCGAATTTGTTCATTATCATATGCTGTAGTCGATTTTAACGACGTAATAATCATGTAATAGAAAGGAATAATGATAAACAAACCGATGAGCGTCAAAAATCCATAGAGTAGGACTTGAGTAATGATTTTTCTTGCTTTGTATTGCCTTAATTGAGCTTCTGAGGCGAAATACATTTCATGTTCAGCCATTTTTTTGTTCCTTTCTAATAATAAACTCTCTTATTGGAAACCAAGAATTGGAGTCCAGTAATGATTAAAACGATGACGAGGAGGATAATTGAGCCCGCTGCAGCTCGGCCAAGAGCGGATTCGTTAGTCGAAAGCATGTATTTATAAATGTATCCGACAATAGTGATCCATCTATTTCCATCCGTACCTCCGAAGTCGATTTGACCACCCCCGAATAATGAGATGATCTGAGTATAAGACTTCGTTGCACCGATGAATGAAGTGATGGTGATATAGAGGATTTGCGGAGATAAAAGTGGGACGGTGATTTTTTTAAAAATCATCGCTCTTGAAGCTCCATCAATTCTCGCCGCGTCATAGTATTGTCTATCGATTGTCGCAAGTCCCGACATAAAGACGAGAATCTTAAATGCGAGGCCATTCCAAATCGAATAGATGACGATGACGAGGAACATATTTGCTTTAGGGGCCATATCACCTAACCAGTTTTGAGGGTCGAGCCCAAAAACACCGATTAAGGAGTTGAATAACCCAGCACTTCCACTTGAAAACATGACGTTAAACACCATTCCTAGAGCAATGGAGTTAGTCACATATGGAAGGAAGAAGACTGTTTGATAAAAGCCTTTTAAAGGTTTGATTGCATTGATACACACAGCGATGAGAAGCGCGATGATAATTGTCAGTGGCACTGAAATGATGACGATCATTCCGGTGTTGCCTAAAGCTTGCCAGAACAGATCATCGCTGAAGCATTTGATGTAGTTGAGGACACCCCATGAAACTTCAATCCCAGAACGTGTGTTATCTATAGCGGCGAAATAATTGATAATCGCGAATGATGAATTGGAGCCACCCACCCAATAGAAGTTATTGATGAATGACATCAAAATCGCATTGATAATCGGATAGATCATGAATATGATGAGGAAGAATAGTGCTGGAATAAGCGCCACCCAACCTTTCAACCCTTCGGGCATGATCCAACGATGTTTTTTCGGAAGCAAATAACCTTTTTCGTTTCCGAATTCTATAGCCGCTGCACCTGAGGCATCAGGGACAAGTCCTTCGATTTTCCTTTCTTTTAATTTTGCCATTTTTATACCTTAAACAACCTTTCGGTTATTTAATCCTTTCTCCTGATTCTTCAAAGACGAAGAACCATTTCGGGTCACAGGCAATTACTTTCTTGCCGACGATTCCGGAAGCGTGTTCGCTTGGGACGATGATTTTTAATTTGCTTTCTTTTTGTTTAGCGACATTACCGATGATTGAAATATCTCGACCGATATGTTCAATAAATCTGATTTCGACTGGAATTTTTCCTTCAGGCGAAATCTTGAAAGCTTCTGGACGAATGCCGATTTTAACCGGACGATCAGTTCGACGGACTTCTTCTTTGATGACAATCTTTTCAATATCCGGATTTCTGAGCGCTTCGAGTTTCTTCATGCTCAATCCTTCAACTTTCTCAGGATGTTTCTTCAAATCTTCGATGTATTCATCATGAGTGAGATTTGTTCCGGCGACGACTTCACGTCTTCTTTCGATAAAACCATGAAATTCATTTTTGTAAATTGGATCTTCGTCAAACAACACTTTGTTGACATATAATTTTCCTTTACGGATTTCACCATCGAAAATATTAATAGCTGGTGAACCGAGGAACTTAGCAACGAAAAGGTTGATCGGTTGATCATAAACTTTTTGTGGGGCATCGATCTGATTGACGACACCGTAGTTCATAACGACGATGATATCAGAAATCGACATCGCTTCTTCTTGGTCGTGAGTGACGAAAATCGTCGTGACGCCAGTTTCTTTTTGAATGCGGCGAATTTCCTCACGAGTTTGAAGTCTCAAACGAGCGTCAAGGTTTGACAAAGGTTCGTCGAGTAAAAGAACCCGGGGTGATTTAGCAAGTGCACGCGCGATTGCGACACGTTGTTGCTGACCACCTGATAATTCTTTTGGTTTTCGATCAAGGTATTGTTCAATGTCGACTAGACGAGCGGTTTTATGAATGATTTCATCTTTGTCTGCTCGTGAAAGTGTTCTTCTGACAGTCAAACGATATTTTTCGTTTTTCTCATCAAACACTTTTTTAGCTTCAGAATAAGCAGCCTTGTCTTCAAGTGGTGCATCTTTAGCAGATGCGACTCGTTTAAGTCTTGCTAACTCTGCCGTCTCTTCTTCAGTCGGCTTAATCGCTTTCAAAGCCTCAATGGCTCTATCTAATGCGACATGAGCCTTTTCCAATTCTTCCTGAAGTTCAATTGCTCTTTGTTCGACTTCGAAATGTGTCGCTTTTAATTCATCGAGCAATTTCATTTCTTCTGACTGTTTTTCTACATCAACATCCGGTTTCGCAGTTAGAGCGGCAATTTTTTCCTCTCCTTTTACAATTTTCCGGTCGAGAGCAGCTAATTCAGCACTGCTTTCTTTGATGTCTTTTTCCACTTCCTTAATGCGGGTTTTAAACGCATGTAAAGGATGAGGGAATCGGACATTGTCGAGTGGAAACGAGATGTTTTGTCGGACAGAAAAATGAGGATACAGCGCATAGTTTTGGAACACTAAGCCGATCCCGCGATTTTCTGGGGGGACATTGGTCACATCTTCATCACCAAACCAAATCTTTCCTTCAGTCGGTTTGTGCAGTCCAGCGATCATATAAAGAGTCGTAGACTTTCCACACCCCGAAGGACCAAGAAGTCCAACAAGCTTACCATCAGGGACAACAAAATTCATGTCATTAACGGCGGTTGTTTCAACTCCTTTTTTCCCAATGAAGGTTTTTGTAAGATGTTCAATTCTTACTTCCATTTTTTACCTCCCAATTATGGCGTATAGGTTTTATACATGTTGATTATATCAAAAGTTAGATGATATTAAAATACTAATTCTAGGAATTACCATTCCATTATTGAAATATTTTCGCAATATTTTTGTCTTTAAATATCGGTTTTAAAAAAAGAAAAGACGAATATTCCTTTAAAAACAAGGTTTTATATTCGTCTTTCGAAATATTTTCAGATTTTTTTGATTTTTCAGTCGTTTTTTTCTTCGTCTTCAGAATCGCCTTTTTCCTGATTTTCAAAGTCTGGATTCACATAGAGAATGTTCGGATTTTTTTTATAATCTTCTTTTTTTCCAAAACTGATTTTCTTAGATTCGGCAATTCTTTTTTCGACTCCCGCTTCTTCGCTTGCGTTTTTAAACCAAGTCGATTGAGTCATATCGATAGTCGTCGTCAGTGCGAGGAAATCATGAATCGCTCGATGCTCTTTGGTAAAAATCATCAAGAGGAAAGAGGCTAAAAAATACACGGTCGCGATGGCTAAAAAGACGAATAGTCCAAACGGAACATATGAATTGCAAATGGCAAAAGTTGCCGCAAGTAAGAAAAACTCAAAGAAAAATCTTTCGATGATTTGAACTTTTTGAACTTGATAACCAAGTTTATTGACCAGTCCTAGATGGAAAGTTAGTTTCCCAAGTGTCTGACCATTTCTAGTGGAAATTGGAATGATGAAATAAAAGATCAACATCGAAAGGACAATTCCACTAGCCATCGGAACATATTGATACCAACGCAGTAAGGTTTTTTCTGCTAGTTGGAAATAATCCGTTGACCTCAAATCCACAGTCGCATAATTATAGACGTGATTTTGATTATCATTATTTTCGTTTTGAGGAATGAAATAATATCGCAAAGCGATAGCTTCCATCGTCTCTGTTTCTTCTTTTAAAAGCGGAAGCGCATTATATTTATCAAGCGCGTCTTCATCGTATTGAAAAATATCTTTTCCTTTTTCAACAAAACTCGGAAGTGTTTCTAAATCATCATAAGGTGTTGCTAAAGGATCTTCTTCAAGTCCTAAAATATGAACGTTGTACCAATATTGAGTGTATTTAGAATCGCGATATTCTTCTGGACATTCACTTGTTTTATATACGGTGAAATAGTTGATGATCATCGCTTCATAATCTTTATAATCGGTCGAACTTATTTTTGGAACGACTCCTGATGTTACTACACCGTCGACGACTTCATATTCAAATAGACCGCTCGCGACATAATATTCGCGTTGAAGAGTAATATTGTCATTCACCTTATCGGTCTTCTCGGCAATCTTTTGTCCACCAATATAAAATAATCCTCCGACAAAAGCGACGATTGCTAAATCGACAATTGCCGCGACAGTTCGCGAAAAAAGTCCCCCAGGAACGATTTTCTTCGTTTTTACTTTTCGTCGATCGTTAATCAATCTTTGTTCCATCTTATCTAGTTAAAAATATACCACAAACGATTTTAAAATCGTAAAGAAATTTTTGAAAATAAAAAGCTCATCCGAAGACGAGCTCAATATTCGTGCAAAAGTAGAACTTATTTCAAAATTTCGTTGACGGTTCCAGCACCGACTGTTCGACCACCTTCACGGATTGAGAATTTTGTTCCTTTTTCAATCGCGATTGGGTGAATGAGTTCGACGGTGAGTTCGACGTTATCGCCAGGCATGACCATCTTCACTTCAGCAGGAAGAGTGATGACACCGGTGACGTCGGTTGTTCTGAAATAGAATTGTGGACGATAATTCGTCAAGAACGCAGTATGACGTCCACCTTCTTCTTTGGTTAAAACGTAAACCGAAGCTTTGAACTTCGTATGTGGAGTAACGCTACCAGGTTTAGCGAGAACTTGTCCTCTTTGAACTTGGTCACGGTTGATTCCGCGGAGCAAGACACCGACGTTATCGCCAGCGAGTGCTTCATCGAGTTGTTTGCGGAAACTTTCCACACCTGTGATGACGGATTTGATGGTCGGTTTAATTCCGACGAGTTCAACTTCATCACCGAGTTTAGCGCGGCCTCTTTCGACTCGTCCAGTGACGACAGTTCCACGACCAGAGATGGTCATGACGTCTTCAATCGCAAGTAAGAAAGGTTTGTCTAAATCATGGACTGGATTTGGAACGAAAGCATCGACCGCATCCATCAAATCGACAACCGCTTGTTCGGCTGCTGGATCTCCATCTAAAGCTTTCCGGGCTGAGCCACGGATCACTGGTGTATCATCACCTGGGAATCCATATTTTGAAAGTAAATCACGGACGTCCATTTCGACGAGATCAATTAATTCTTCATCATCGACGAGATCGCATTTGTTTAAGAAAACAACGACGTGTGGAACTCCGACTTGACGAGCGAGCAAGATGTGTTCGCGAGTTTGTGGCATGACACCATCAGTCGCGGCGACGACGAGAATTGCTCCATCCATCTGGGCTGCCCCAGTAATCATATTTTTAACATAGTCAGCGTGCCCTGGGCAGTCAACGTGGGCATAGTGACGGGTGGCAGTTTGATATTCGATATGTGAAGTATTAATCGTGATTCCACGAGCTTTTTCTTCAGGCGCTCTATCGATTTGATCATAAGCCGTTTTTGTTGCTCCGCCGCGTTTGGCGAGAACAGAGGTAATCGCCGCGGTCAAAGTTGTTTTGCCGTGGTCGACGTGTCCGATAGTTCCGATGTTCACGTGAACTTTGCTTCTATCGAATTTTGCTTTTGCCATTTTAAATTCCTCCTAGTAATGTGAATTTCTTAATTCATCGCAAATAGTATAACAAATGATGGTTTTATGTCAATACCAATAGGTATTAACTGTTATCACCGGCTGGACATCCCAGACTTTTTGATGATTTCTTCAGCAACAAAGCGTGGGCATTCACCGTAATGATCGAATTGCATCGAGTACGTTCCTCGACCTTGAGTCATCGACCTAAGGTCAGTCACATAACCGAACATTTGGGCGAGCGGAACTTGAGCATCGATGATCTTCGCATTACCGCGTTGATTTTCACCCATGATCAGTCCTCTGCGACGGGAGATATCTCCGACCACATCGCCATAGTACTGTTCAGGAACAGTAATCTCTAGACTCATAATCGGTTCTAAGATCACTGGACTACATTTTTTAGCCGCTTCTTTTAGGGCCATCGAAGCTGCGATTTTATAGGCTGATTCCGATGAGTCAACATCGTGATATGAACCATCGAACAAGGTCGCCTTAAGGTCGATGATCGGATAGCCAGCGACTAATCCGCGACCGAGTGATTCTTCTAGACCTTCTCTGGTCGGTTTGATGTATTCTCGAGGAACAGTTCCACCGACGATTGCGTCGACGAATTCAAATCCTTTTCCAGGATTTGGTTCAAACTTCACCCAGACATGACCGTATTGACCACGTCCACCGGATTGACGAATGTATTTTCCTTCGCATTCCGCACTTCCTTTAATCGTTTCGCGATAACCGACTTGCGGTGCTCCAACGTTGACTTGAACATTGAATTCACGTTTTAAACGATCGACGAGAATATCAAGATGTAATTCACCGACTCCGGCGATGATCGTCTGACCGGTTTCTTGACTTGTATGAACTCTGAAGGTCGGGTCTTCTTCTGCGAGTTTAAGCAAAGCGAGAGTCATTTTTTCTTGATCTGCTTTGGTTTTTGGTTCAACCGCTTCTTCGATGACTGGTTCAGGGAAAACCATCTTTTCAAGAATAATCTTATTATTCTCTTCGCACAATGTATCTCCGGTAATCGTGTTTTTGAGTCCGACCACCGCGCCGATATCTCCAGCGTGAAGTTCACTGACTTCTTGACGATGGTTGGAGTGCATCAAGACGACACGAGCAATTCTTTCTTTGACTCCTTTAGTCGAATTGAGAATATAAGTACCAGACTTCAAGACTCCAGAATAAACTCTTACATATGCGAGTCGTCCAATGAATGGATCAGTCGCGATTTTAAAGGCTAAAGCTGCAAGTGGAGCTTCATCTTTAGGTTCGCAAACTATTTCTTCTTCTTTCGCGTTTTCACCTTTTGCAGGTGGAATATCTAACGGAGAAGGAAGGTAGTCAACTACTCCGTCAAGGAGAAGTTGGATATTTTTGTTTTTATAAGCGGAACCGCAGAATACCGGGAAAAATTGTCCGGTCAAAACCGCTTTTCGAATCACTTCTTTGATTTCTACTACGGTCGGTTTGATCCCTTCGAGAACTTTCAGCATGAATTCATCATCGAATTCTGCTAACGTCTCGATTAATTTTTGATTTAAAGAAATTGCTTTTTCTAAATATTCTTCTGGAATTTCAATTTTGTTTGGAGCGTCATCTTTATCGCTATCGTATTCCCAACCGATCATTTCGATCAAATCGATACAACCTCTCAGAGTTGATTCTATTCCAATTGGATATTGGACTGCGGCAGCATTAGCTGCAAGTTTGTCATGAAGCGAGGTGACGCACATTTCAAAATCGGCTCCAATCGCATCGAGCTTGTTGACAAAGACAATTCGGGGAACTCCATATTTAGTTCCTTGTCTCCACACCGTCTCGGTTTGTGGTTCGACTCCGTTTTTACCATCAAGGACAGTAACCGCTCCATCGAGAACTCGAAGTGAACGTTCAACTTCAACCGTGAAGTCGACGTGCCCAGGAGTATCGATGACATTGATCCGATTTCCTTTCCAGACAGCGGTAGTCGCTGCGGAAGTGATGGTGATTCCTCTTTCTTGTTCTTGGGCCATCCAGTCCATCGTCGCGGCTCCATCATGAGTCTCGCCGAGTTTATGAATTTTACCTGTATAGTAGAGAATTCTTTCAGTAGTCGTTGTCTTACCTGCATCGATATGGGCCATGATTCCAATATTGCGGGTTTTTGCTAAATCATAATCACGTGCCATAATTTCACCTTTTACCAGCGATAATGAGCATACGCTTTATTAGCTTCTGCCATCTTATGCGTATCTTCTCTTTTCTTCGCTGATGCTCCAGTTCCATTAGCGGCATCGATAATTTCGCCAGCGAGTTTATCGATCATCGTCTTTTCACTTCTCAAACGAGAGTAATTGACGAGCCAGCGAAGTCCTAATGTGACTTTTCTTTCCGGAGTGACGGCGATTGGAACTTGATAGTTAGCGGCTCCGATCCGACGAACTTTTAGTTCGACTTCCGGCATGATGTTGTTGATCGCGGTCGCAAAGACGTCCATTGCTGGTTTTCCAGTTTTCGCTTCAACTTTATTAAAAGCGCTATAAAGAATCGTCTGAGCGGTACCTTTTTTACCATCGAGCATTATTTTGTTGATTAAACGAGTGACCAGTTTCGAATTGTAAATTGGATCTGGCAACACGTCGCGTTTTGCAACGCTTCCTTTACGTGGCATTATTTTTCCTCCTCTTTACTTATTGTTCGGCTTTCGGCTTTTTTGTTCCGTATTGACTGCGTCCTTGACGACGAGCTTCAATTCCAGCGCAATCGAGCGTTCCGCGAACGATGTGATAACGAACACCTGGTAGGTCCTTGACTCGACCTCCGCGAATCATCACGGTTGAGTGCTCTTGAAGGTTGTGACCTTCCCCACCGATATAAGCGGTGACTTCATAACCATTTGATAGACGAACACGAGCGTATTTTCGCATCGCAGAGTTCGGCTTTTTCGGGGTCATGGTTCCAACACGCGTACAAACACCACGCTTTTGTGGTGAATTTTGATCCGTTTCTTTTTTCTTCAATGAATTCCAACGTTTTCCAAGCGCAGGTGATTTTGATTTCTCAACGCTTCGAGTTCGACCTTGGCGAACTAATTGATTGATAGTTGGCATGGTAATTTCTCCTTTCACAATGTTAGTGTTATTGTCCACAGTACCTGGTGTATCAATTTCTTTTTTAAAAAACTGACCTTCAAGGTCGAGCGGGCTCATAAACACACGCTCATATATAATATATAAAGATTAAAAAACGTGCAAGAACAAAATAATATTTTTCTATTACAACATTTAAAACATCGATTAGTTTTTCATAGTACCGAGTTATTTGGATTCAAAAACGATTTGAATATTAGCACTATTGATCGCGGTAATTTTAAATTTATATTTTAAGGTTCCACCATTATTGAAAGCGAAATCACTAAATGTCGTATATCCAAATGAATCGTTAAAGAAAAAAAGTGTATCATCAGTGGCCGGTAAACCTTTGATAAAAGAGTTTTCTCCACTTTTTTCTAAAAGATGATAAAGCGGTTTTTGAGTTTCGAGATTAGACACTGAATTCGAATTGAGGAAATCGAGGTAATAACTCGTCTTTCCACTCGCTCGATAATTCGCTAATTTCGTCGCCGCATTTGGATCATCTAGACTGGCGATCAATTTAGGATAAACGTGATTATCAAAATAACCGATTCGAGCATCGACATGATAAACCTTTAGTCCCCGCTTACTAAAAAGATGTCCGGTTTGATCTTTACCATTTTCATCTTGATAGGTAAAACGAAGTTTGGTGTCGTATCCATTTAAGCCATTCGGCGTATAAAATTCTAACAGGAGAAATTCGTCATAAGGAGTGCCATTCCATTCACTAGAAGGGATGAGGATAAGTTCTCCGCTATTAGTAAAAGATTTGAGGGCAATTCGGCCAGGATTTTTCATCACTTTCGGAGTGAGCCAATTTAAAATCATCTTGCTCCATCCGGTGTGATCGCCGAGATTAGAATCCATCAGATCCATGAATCCAGTCGGTTGATAAGTATAAGGCGAATAATAATCTAAAAGTCCGAGTAAATGTCCACTTTCATGAGAAAAGACACGCGAATCGACGCGTTTTTCTTCAATTTTCAGAAAATCAATCGAAGCCCAAACATAACCATTTATTGCGATTTCACTCGTGTTCAAAGTGAGCCACTCGTGATTGTTGGCCATGAATGTTTCCGCTCGGTTCATCCGATCGGTATACGCCCAAAATAAATCACCAGTCGTTTTATAAGGGTAATCATAAACGAGATATAGTCCATCGATAAAACCATCATCATCGAGGTCATAACTAGCTAAATCATCGTGAGAATTCAAATACCATTCAATGGCTAAAGAAGCGACATAGCGACTTCCTAAAGCAGTCGGGTGAATCTCGGTTTTTAATTCATTAGAGCTTAAATTTAAATCAAACCAATCACTCACTTCTCCATTTAATTTGAAATGTCCATAACTCGATTTATTATAAAAAGAAGCGACGGATTCATATGCTGTCAGATTTTCTTTTCCAAAAAATGCATTTTTGATTTTGTTAAGTTTTTCTGCTTTAGTGCTTTTTTGAGAATCGGTGAAGCTGACTGGAATGACGAGAACTTTTTCTTCTCCTAGACTATTCATGTTTAAATATGGACGATTATCAACCCGGGAATTAAATAAGTCTCGGTGAGTTTCAATTTTTCCTTCACTCCCATCGAATTTTTCATAACTGAGTGATTCGTAATGATCTTTACTATAATAGATATCCGTCTCGACATTTTTTTTCGTCTCCAAAGGTTCTAGATAATCTTCAAATGGGGCAAAAGTGAAATCGACTTGGCAACTGCTCAGTCCTAAAGAAAATAATAATCCTAAAACGATGAATGATAGACGTTTTTTCATGCTCATATATTAACATATATATAAAGACAAAAAAAGGCATCAACGATGCCTTTTATTGAAATATTAAGATGCTCAAGCGACGTAAAAATCGATTGTGCAAGAAGTTTCGTTCATCTCCGTGATTTGGAATTTAAAGCCGAGTTCTGCTCCACTATTCATTTTGAAATTGGAGAAAGTATCATATCCAAATGAATCACCTTGAACGAAAAGGTCACTATTTAACGCAGTCATAGTCATCAAAGATCCGCTTTTAGACATGACTTGTGCAAGACGATTGCCTCTTACGGTGCGAGATAAAGTATTATCGTGCGCAAAATAAACGTAGTTCGCATCGTTTTCAATTTTTGATTTTTCCGTATAACCGAGGAAACTATGAGATGATCTTGAAAAGACACCGATTCGAGAATCGACGTGAATGACTCTGACTCCTGCTTGAGAAAACCAAATCGGATACGCGTTTGCGTATTTGTGTAAAGAATCAAAGACGACTAAATTGTCGATCGTGTCATATTCGAGAATTAAATATTCATCTAAAAGAGAATATGTTGTCTCTTTCCAATTCGAGGACCGAATCGGAACGATGATTGAATCTCCGGTGTTTTGGAAAGAATCGATCGTAATCGTCGCTCGACCTTCGACGACATATGGACTAATCCATCCATATAAAGCTTTACTGTAAGCATTGTGGTCACCGACATTATAATCCATCATGTCGAGTTTCCCCATCGCAGAGATATCACCATCATCGTAACTATAATAATCTGCTAAACCGAGTCCGTGACCGACTTCGTGGATGAAGGTATGAGCGTCTAATTTTGCTTCGCGATTAGCGATTTGACCACTAGTCCAATCTTTATGGGTGTTTCCTTCCCAATAACCATTTTCAAACATGAAGTTTTGCGACAACCAAATGTAGCGAGAAATATTCGGATTATCGAAATCCGCACTCGTGCTTGATTGAGTGCAATAAGCCCAAAATACATCATCTTTTTGACCGAGAACTTTTTGTTTACAAGAATAAACCAAAATCACGAGATCGATGTATCCATCTCCATTAGCATCAAAATCCTTTGGATTGACATTTTCATCGGCGCCCGAACGATAGTAATCGTTGATCTCGCCGATTAGACCTTGAACAGATGCTCCAGATTTGAATTGAGTTGGAGATTGATCAACATACCACCAATCGGTCGTATAGCCTTCGATATTACACTGTTCATAACTACTTTTATAATAAAAGCTTTTTAAGCTTTCCCATTGCACTTCACTCGTCGGATCTTCACTAGGACTAGCACCAAAGACAACATTGTTGATCTGTTCTCGAGTTCCTTCTCTTCCCGCAGGTAACGAGGAAGCCAAATAACCTTTGAGTTCAACTGGAACGACTAAAACTTTGACATCTCCAGATTGATTAGCTTCCGCCTTATAGACATAGTCAGTCCGCAATTCGTTAAATGTCGATTTGTATTGACTTTGGTCAATTTGAAAATAATTGTCAGTTGTTTCTTTTACACAACCACTGATCGAAACGACTAAAGCGGTGAGAACTAAAGCAAATCCATACTTTTTAATTTTCATAATTCCTCCTTTTGTTTTTTGATATGACAGAACCAAAAACTGATGTTTTTAGTGTATTTGATTATAACAATCTATATCGCGATGTCAAACATAGTTTGTCATTAAAAAGATAAGCCTACGCACCATGCATAGGCTTATCAAAATTATTGTTGTTGCTCTTCTTTAGCTTTTTTTGCTAATTTTTCTTCGATTTCGCGAATCGCTCGATCGTGAGCTTCAATGTATTGTTCTTTGACTTCTTTCATTTTGCTCGAGACATCGAATTTTTCTAAAAGCTCTTCATTTTCTTCATCACTTAAAAGTCCGCGTCCTGCTGGGACGAGTCGTCCGGTGATGACGTTTTCTTTTAATCCGTGAAGTGGATCATCAGCACTTTGAATCGCCGCATCGGTCAAAATCTTTGTCGTCACTTGGAATGACGCAGCGGATAAGAAACTATCAGTTTCTTGAGCTGCTTTAGTAATTCCGAGAATAAACGGAGTGAAAATCGCTGGCTTTTTGCCGGATAAAATCGCTTGTGAGTTCGCTTCGGTAACGATTTGAATCGAAGTTGGAGTGTCGGTGATTAAATTCGTATCTCCAGAATTGATGATAAAAACTTTGCGGAGCATCTGACGGACGATGACTTCGATGTGTTTGTCACTGATATCGATATTTTGTAAAGAATATACTTTGTGAATTTCTTTGAGGATATATCTTTCAACAGCGATGACATCGCTAGTTTCAAGGAGTTTGACTGGCCAAATCGCACCTTCGGTGATCTTTCCACCGTTTTCGACGGTATCACCTTTTTTCACTCTGAGACGAGCTCCAAATGTCGTCGTGTAAGTCTTTTCTTCTAATTCATTTTTAACGACGACAGTGTAAAAGCCACTTTCTTCTTTGATGCTTTCAATCTTTCCAGAAATCTCGCTGATCAAAGCTTCACCTTTCGGACGTCGCGCCTCAAATAATTCTTGGACACGCGGCAAACCTTGGGTGATATCGCTTCCAGCGACTCCGCCGGTATGGAACGTTCTCATCGTGAGCTGAGTTCCTGGTTCTCCAATCGATTGAGCGGCCATCACACCGACAGCTTCTCCGACTTCGACTCGTTTACCAGTCGCGAGATTTCTTCCATAGCAATGTGCACAAATTCCATCTTTGGTTTCACAGCCAAATAAGGAACGAATTTCGACTTCTTTAATTCCGGCATCGATGATCTTCGTCGCGCTGATTTCATCGATCATCGTATTGCCTTCAACGATGATTTCATTTGTTTTTGGATCTTCGATTGAATGAAGGGCAAAACGTCCGACTAGCCGATCATATAAAGGAACGATGACAGTTTTTCTTGCAGAGTCATAAATCTCTCTTACTTTAAAGCCATGGTCAGTCCCGCAGTCTTCTTCTCTGACAATAACGTCATGAGAGACGTCGACAAGTCGACGAGTCAAATAACCTGAGTCTGCAGTTTTTAAGGCAGTATCAGCTCCACCCTTACGCGCACCGTGAGTGGCGATAAAGAATTCGGCAACCGACATTCCTTCTCTAAAACATGATTTAACCGGGAGTTCAATAGTTCCACCTGAGGTGTTGCCCATGAGGCCTCTCATTCCGGCTAATTGGACGAAGTTTGAAATATTTCCACGGGCTCCAGAATCACTCATCATGAAAATCGGATTTCGGGTATCTTTTTGGAATTGCGCGGTCAATTTTGTCTTCACTTGATCAAGGACATTATTCCAAGTGTCGACGACTTGTTTATGTCGTTCTTCTTCGGTCAATAATCCTCTTTCAAATAATTGAGTGATCTTTTCCACTCGCTTATCGCCGACTTCAATCATCGCTTGTTTACCTTCTACCATATTGATGTCGGCTAAGGAAACAGTGACTCCAGCCGCAGTTGCGAATCGGAAGCCTTGGTCCTTGAGTTTATCTAAGACCGCACTTGTTTTAGTCGTTCCATAACGTTGGAAAATCTCGTTGATGATCTTTCCTAAATCCTTTTTCTTAAAAGGTGGATTGAGCGGTAATTCTTTGATCGCTTGATCGATTCTCGTTCCTTTTGGAACAAAGAATCTCTTCATGTAATCGACATCCGCCCGTAAGTTTTCTTCATTGACGACGTTTAAATATGGGAAATCTGCAGGGAAAATCAAATTGAATAAAACTTTTCCAACAGAGGTGAGCAAATAGGATTCATTCATTTCCGGAGTGAAGACATCTTCGGTTTTAAGAAGAGCTTTACCGACGATTGCAATTCGGTCATGAAGGTGAATTTGTTTTGTTTCATATGCTTGTAAGACGTTTTCAACAGTTTTAAAAACTTTGCCTTCACTAGCAGCATATAAGTCATAGCGGTCCGCTTCTTCTAAATCGCCATAAGCGCGAATTTTCTTCGCTTTTTCTTTAAAGTCTTCAGCGGTTTCTTCTAAGGTCAAATAGTAATTGCCTAAGACCATGTCCTGAGATGGGGTGACAATTGGTTTTCCATCTTTTGGTCCGAGAATATTATTCGAAGCGAGCATCAGATCAAGAGCTTCTTCTTGGGCTGCTCGACTGAGTGGAACGTGAACCGCCATCTGGTCACCATCAAAGTCAGCGTTAAATCCTGTACAGACTAAGGGGTGAAGACGAATCGCCCGTCCGTCGACTAAGACCGGTTGGAAAGCTTGAATCCCTAGCCGGTGAAGAGTCGGGGCTCGGTTTAATAAGACCGGATGATCAGAGATGATATCCTCGATGATGTCAAAGACGATATTATCATAGCGGTCGATGATTCGATCCGCTTGTTTATGAGCAGTCGCCCATCCGCGTTTCATCAATTCATGAGCGATGAAAGGACGGAGGAGTTGGATTGCCATTTCGCGTGGTAATCCGCATTGATACATTCTTAAAGACGGACCTACAGCGATGACACTACGTCCGGAATAATCAACTCGTTTTCCAAGTAAATTCTGTCTGAAACGACCTTGTTTACCTTTTAAGGTTGAAGATAGAGATTTGAGGGCTCTACCACCTGCACCAGTAACCGGTTTATTACGACGGCCGTTATCGATTAGAGCATCCACCGCTTCTTGAAGCATTCGCTTTTCATTCATCAAGATGACTTGCGGTGAATTCATATCGATCAATTTTTTAAGACGATTATTTCTTGAGATCACCCGACGATATAAGTCGTTTAAATCACTAGTTGCAAATCGTCCACCATCGAGTTGGAGCATCGGTCTTAAATCCGGTGAAATGACCGGAATCACATCGAGGACCATCCATTCAGGTTTGTTGTCTGAATTGCGGAAGGCTTCGATGATTTTTAATCTTTTAATTAGATTTTTGCGGGTTTGTCCACTCGTTCCAGGAAGCTTTTGATTGATTTCTTCTGATTGTTTAGTCAAATCAACAGCGGCTAAAAGCTGTTTGATCGCTTCTGCCCCTTCTGAGAACTTCGCACCGGTAAAGCGGGTGATGAAAGTCGCAATCGTTTGGAAATCGAAAACCTCATTGCGGTTTTCCATTTTTTCGATGAATTCGGCAGCGAGTTCAGAATCATAAGAACCGGGTTCGATTCCATATTCTGGATTTTCGATGATCTCTTTGATCACCGGAATGAAAATTTCTCTTCCGTTTTTCTCATCGATGAATTGCGAGGCTTGTAAATTTTTTGAAGTTCCGGGTTTTAAACAGACGTGCGCTGCAAAATAGACGACTTCTTCTAAGTGTTTCGGCGAAACGTCTAAGACCAAACCGATTCGGCTTGGAATACCTTTAAGATACCAGATGTGCGTACATGGAGACGCGAGTTCAATATGTCCTAATCTCTCTCGTCTAGCTTCGCGTGAAGTGACTTCGACTCCACATTTTTCACATACGATTCCGGCGAATCTAATTTTCTTATATTTACCGCAGTGACATTCATAGTCTTTGCTCGGACCAAAAATCTTTTCGCAGTAAAGACCTTGCATTTCCGGTTTTTGACTCCGATAGTTAATCGTCTCAGGTTTTAAGACTTCTCCGTGTGACCATTTGCGAATCTTTTCAGGAGAGGCTAAACCTACTTTAATCGATGATAATTTTTTGACATCAAACATTCTTTTTCCCTCCCTTAATCTTCTCGGCTTCGGACGGTGAGATCTTCCACCATCGAAATTTCGCTGCTGTCGATTGCGGTTTCACCGGTCATCGCCCGAATTGAAGAATTGATTTTTCGTTCTTCTTTTTCGGCTTCTTTTGATAAGGCCGCTAAATCGATATCATTTCCTTCTTGGTCGAGGAGTTTGACATCCATCGCCAAGGATTTTAATTCTTTGACTAAAACTTTAAATGCTTCTGGAATACCAGCTTTAGGAATTTGTCGACCTTTGATAATCGCTTCATAAGTCTTTCTTCGTCCGACTCGATCATCGGATTTGATCGTCAACATCTCTTGTAAGACGTGAGCTGCTCCATAAGCTTCAAGAGCCCAAACTTCCATTTCACCGAATCTCTGTCCACCGTTTTGTGCTTTACCACCAAGTGGTTGTTGTGTGACCAAAGAATAAGGTCCAGTCGCCCGGGCATGTAATTTATCGTCGACCATGTGGACGAGTTTGATCATATACATCACTCCGACCGTGATTCGTTCATCAAATCTCTCTCCGGTTCTTCCATCATAGAGGATGGTTTTACCATCATCGGCCATTCCAGCTTCTTTCATTAAGCCGAAGATCTCTTCGTTGGTAATTCCATCAAAAACCGGACTAGCGATCTTATAACCGAGTTTGCTAAGGGCCATTCCAAGGTGAACCTCGAGAATTTGCCCGATATTCATTCGGGATGGAACTCCAAGTGGATTGAGCATGACATCAATCGGGGTACCGTCTGCTAAAAACGGCATATCTTCAACCGGGAGAATTTTTGAAATAACTCCTTTATTACCATGTCGTCCAGACATTTTATCCCCTTCAGAAATTTTTCGTTTCTGAGCGATGTAGACCCGGACAACTTCGTTGACACCTGGTGGAAGTCCGCTGTCTTTTGAGCGGACGACAGTTTTGACATCGATGACGATTCCAGCTCCTCCATGAGGAACGCGCAAAGAAGCATCTTTCCCTTCTTTGGTCTTTTCAGCAAAGATCGCCATCAAGAGTTTTTCTTCAGGAGTCGGTTCAGTAATTCCTTTTGGAGTGACTTTACCGACGAGAATATCTCCTTCTTTCACTTCCGCACCAGGAACGATTACTCCTCGAGCGTCTAAATAAGCTTTAGCGTCTTCACCGACATTTGGAATGTCTCGGGTGATTTCTTCTTCACCGAGTTTAGTTTCTCGGCATTCGAGTTCATATTTTTCAATATGGATTGAAGTATAAGTATCGTCGATGACGAGTTTTTCAGACATGATGACCGCGTCTTCATAGTTATAACCATTCCAGGTCATGAAGGCGATCTTGATATTTTGTCCAAGCGCTAAATCGCCATTTTGCATCGCTGGACCATCGGCGATGATATCGCCTTGTTTGATTTGATCGCCGACTTTGACAATCGACCTTTGCGAAATGCAAGTCCCTTGGTTACTGCGATCAAAATTTTGCAGTGGGTAAGATTTAGGTTCTTTTAAACCTTTTTGTTTGACTTTGATAAAACGTGAATCGACATAGACGACTTCTCCATCTTCACTTGCGACAATTGCAAGTCCAGAGTCACGTGCAATCTGATGTTCTAAACCGGTTCCGACTAATGGAGCCTGAGGTTTTAATAATGGAAGTGCTTGACGTTGCATGTTCGCACCCATTAGAGCACGTGTTGTGTCATCGTTTTCAAGAAATGGAATACAAGCTGCCGCGATCGAGACGATTTGTTTTGGTGAGACGTCGACGAAATTGACATCTTGTTTTTTAGCGATGATATTTTCCCCACGGTGACGAGCGACGACGACGTCGTCTAAAATTTCACCCTCAGGAGAGAGGTTGATATTAGCCTCTGCGATCACGTATTCCCATTCTCGTGAAGCATCTAGATATTCGGTGTTTTCTTTTCCATCGAGAACGAAAGCTTTTCCTTTATCGTGTTTGACATGACGATAAGGAGTCTCAATGAAACCAAATTTATTAATTTTTGCATAAGTTGCAAGGTTATTGATCAAACCAATATTTTGTCCTTCAGGAGTTTCAATCGGACAAATTCTTCCATAGTGCGAGACGTGGACGTCACGAACTTCAGTCGAAGCACGGTCACGAGTTAGACCGCCTGGACCTAAAGCGGACAGACGTCTTTTATTCGTCAACTCTGCTAAAGGATTAGTTTGATCCATGAACTGCGAGAGCTGTGAAGATGAGAAAAACTCTCTAATACTCGCGGTTAAAGGACGAGGATTGATCAATTTCCTAAGAGTGCTTTCACCCGCATCAGAAATTGACATCTTTTGTTGAACAGCTTTATTCATTTTGCTCAAACCGACTCGGAATTGATTTTGAATCAACTCTCCAACACAGCGAACGCGTCGGTTACCTAAATGATCGATATCATCGGTTTGTCCGATTCCATCCATCAAGTTTAATAAGTAAGAAAATAAAGCGATGATATCACTGCTCATCAAACGTTTTACGCTTGCGAAGCGAATATCTTTATCACCTTTTTGGGGAAGTTCGACTAAACTTGTTCCGATGACATTAGCCGTCGCTTCTTTTTTATCATTTGTATAGACTTTGACGAGGTTTACTAAACCGTGATCATCTAAATCTTGGTTGATTTTAACGATTTTAGTATGTGCACCGCGTTCAAAGAATTCTTCATCTTTGAGCTTTTCAACGAATTCTTTGCTCATCAATTCGCCTTTTTTAAGGACGACTTCACCTTCACTAGAAATCAAGTTTTCGGCTAAATATAGACCAGGAAGACGATTGTAAATTCCGAGTTTCATCGAAATCTTATGACGTCCAGCTCGTCCTAAATCATAACGTTTTTCATCAAAGAATTTTTGAAAAAGGAAGTTGAGCGTCCCTTCACGCGTGACTGGTTCACCTGGTTTTAATTTTCTAAAGATGTCGATCAGCGCTCCTTCGATACCTTTGATATCTCGGTTTGCTTCAAGAGTTGAGAGAAGCGAACTTTTTTCTCCAAACAGTTCGATGATCTGTTTTTCATTATCGAGTCCGATAGCTTTTAACAAGGTGATGGCATTCATCTTTCTTTGGCGATCGATTCGGACGAAGAAGACATCTTTTTTTGGATCGTATTCGAACTCAAACCACGTTCCTCGTCCAGGAATTAAATCCGCTCCATAGACAGTTCGCCCAGATTTTGTATCTAATACTTTAGATAGATACGCTCCAGGAGAACGGACGAGTTGAGAGACAATGACACGTTCGGCGCCATTGACGATAAAAGTTCCAGAGTTAGTCATAAGCGGTAAATCACCCATGTAAACCTTTGACTCTTGAATTTCTCCGGTTTCTTTATTTAAAAGCCCGAGGGTCAAATTCAAAGGAACACTATAAGTGAGATCACGAGCTTTGCATTCTAAGTACGGATGTTTTGGTTCACCGAATTCCACTTTCCGATATTCGATAGACATCGTTCCGGTGTAATTGACGATGGGAAATACTTCCCTGAAGACTTCGTCTAAGCCTTGATTTTTAAACTCTTCGTATGAACGGGTTTGAATTTCGACTAAATTCGGAAGAGGTAAAGTTCCAGAAATCTTCGAAAAATCAATTCGGTCATTGTTGAGTTTTTTTAGTTTTGTAATATTTCTTGTCATCTATGGCTCCTTTGATCTATTTATCTAATTGTTCATTTTTACTCGCTTTGAGAACGTAATAACCACGAGTTCTCTTTAGAAGAGAAATGTTTCCAAATATGCTTTCGAGATATTTAGAAGCACTTTCCGCTCCTTGAGCTTTTCTTATAACGATGTAAAGTGAACCGCCATCAATCAAGTGTTGCTTCGCACCTTCATACATCGCGTAAGTCACTTTCTTACCCGCTCTGATCGGTGGATTGATAACAATTGAATCAAATTTTTCTTCAATATTGGCGTAAATGTCACTCGTTATACAGGTGACACGGTTTGAGACTCCGAGATCGTGCGCATTGACCTCACAAAGATGAAGCGCACGCTCATTGATATCAGCAAGTGTAATACTCGCCTGAGGATGGAAATGGGCAAGGACTAATCCAATCGTTCCATAACCGGCTCCTAAATCGAGGATTTTCTTTCCTAAATCTAGAGGGACAAGAACTTTGAGAAAAATACTTGTCCCTGAATCGATTTGGGCTTTAGAAAAAACTCCGTTATCGGTTTTAAGAGTGAAATGTTTATCTAAAAGGTCAAATTCAATTTTCCTTTCAAAAGACGCAACTTGTTTATCATTTATAAAATAATGAGACATTTACTTACCTAAAAACCGCAACATTTAAATGAGTTGAGTAATTATTTAATTTCAACTTCTGCTCCAGCAGCGACGAGCACTTTTTTGTGTTCTTCGGCTTCGACTGGAGAAATGTGTTCTTTAATTGGTGAAGGAGCGGCATCGACGACTTTCTTAGCGTCCATGAGTCCTAAACCAGTGATCGCTTGAACAGCTTTGATGACTGCAACCTTTTGTGGTCCGCAAGCTTTGAGGATGAGTGAAACTTCACTTGGTCCTTTTGCAACTGCTTCTTCTTCAACTGGGGCTCCACCCATAACTGGGGCGGCAGCGGTCACGCCGAATTCTTCTTCGACGGCTTTCACTAGATCATTGAGTTCAACCACGGTCATCTCTTTTAAGGCCGCGATAATTTCTTCTCTTGTTAATTTTGCCATTTTACTTTTTCCTCCTGTGTGGCTTTACTTGTCAGCAACTGCCTTGACTATGCAAGCGAAGTTGCGAATCGGTGCTTGTAAGCACGATAAGAACATAGAAATCAAACCTTCACGTCCTGGGATGCGGGCTAGTGATTTGAGGGTTTCAACATCGATATATTGACCTTCCACTAAAGCGCCCTTTAGGACTAAGTGCTCATTTCGTCTTGCAAATCTAGTCAGAATTTTTGAACTTGAGAAAATGTCATTTGCGAAGATAATCGCATTAGGCCCGGTGAGAGCATCTGCAAGTTCTTGTTGTTTGAGCTGCTCAGCTGCTCGCGAAACTAAAGAATTTTTGTAAACTCCTAAATGCGCATCATTTTCTTTTAGTTCATTACGCAAATTGTGTAATGAAGAAACTGATAGACCACGATATTCGACAACAATCGTTGCCATATGCGCGGAAATCGACTTATTCAAGGAATCGACGATGACTTTTTTTGCATTGAGTGTATTTTGATTCACAGTTCTACCTCCTTTTTCTTAAAATTTTCTTTGAGGCTTCAATATCCATTGAATCTTACATAGTAAGAGGAAGAATCTATTTATTTCTTGCCTCGGTAACGTGATTAAGTCCATAGGGGACCGTTACTGTCTTAGGTATATTGAAATCTTGGTGATTATCGACCAGCGAACGTGATTTTAAGTGCTGGGCCCATGGTCGTATGGATCACAGCGTTTTTGATAAAGATTCCTTTGACAGCGGCAGGACGAACTCGAACGATTGTCTCACAGACCGCATTTAAGTTGTCGACAATTTTTGCCGTTTCAAATGACACGCGCGCAATGGAAATATGCATATTGCCTTCTTTGTCGCAGCGGTATTCGACTTTACCAGCTTTAATTTCGGTAATCGCTTTGCCAATATCAGGTGAAACGGTTCCGGTCTTTGGATTAGGCATTAAACCTTTAGGTCCTAAAAGACGGCCCATCTTCCCGAGTTCTCCCATCATATTTGGAGTGGCAACGATGATATCGAAATCAAACCAGTTCTCATGTTGAATCTTTTCTAGTAATTCTTTTCCACCGGCAAAATCAGCTCCGGCAGCTTTTGCTTCTTCAACTTTATCGGTAATTGCTAAAACGCGTTTGGTTTTTCCATTACCGTGTGGGAGGACGAGAGTTCCCCGCACTTGTTGGTCAGCGGATTTTGTGTTCACGTTCAAGTTGAACGAAATGTCGATTGTCGCATCGAATTTAACCGTAGAAGTTTTTTTGACGAGTTCAGCAGCTTCTTCAATCGTGTAAAGCTTATCGGCTTCCACTAATTGTTTGACAGCTTGGTATTTTTTTCCTAGTTTCATATTCTTACCTACTACTCATCAATCTTAATGCCCATATTACGGGCAGATCCAGCGACGATTTTCATCGCGGTTTCGACATCACTGCAATTCAAATCTGGTAATTTGTATTCAGCGATTTTACGAAGTTCTGCTTGGGAAATATGACCGACAATATTTTTTGAATTAGGCGAACCTTTTTCAATTCCAGCTGCTTTTAATAAAAGACCTGCAACCGGTGAGGTCTTGATGACAAAATCAAATGTTTTGTCTTCGTAGGCCGTGATGATAACGGGAACAATCTCTCCGCGTCTATCGGCGGTTTTAGCATTGAAATCCGTACAGAATTTCGGCATGACCACACCGGCAGAAGCGAGTTTAGGACCTGGTTTTGCGTCTCCACCAGGTAGTTCCATCTTCACGACTTTAGCGATTTTTTTCACGTGACTACCTCCTTATTTTCAGTGTCAGTGTCGTGGGAAGCGGGTTAATCACATCCCTGCCACGAACTGCTATGTACATACACGCTCTCTCTAGCGCATAAGGCCATAGGCTTGTATATCATATCAAAAGTATATTTACATATACAACAAATATTTTAAGTTTTTTTAGGAGGTGTTTTTTCTCCTGCAATAAAATTTCACTCTAAAAGAAACATTTTTTAATATTTTTCAGAGACAATTTTTTATCGCTCGAAATCAAGAAAATAACAGATTTAAGTCTTAAAACGGACAAAAAACCATGCAAAAAGCCTATTTAATCGATTTTTCCCTCAATGCGTGAAGTGTGTAAATTTGATATTTACCTTTTAAAACTCTTTAATATTTAAGTCTAATATCTTGCAAGAATATTAAAACAACGAAACATCAAGAATAAAGAAATTCTGTCTCATCGTTTTTAATTTTCAGCTGTAATTTCTTGTTAATTATTTCTCTCAGATCTTTGATTTTAATCTGTCTTGTAGCAAGAATTTATCAAACTTATGAATCGTAGATCATTATTTTAGTCATGTCTTTTAGTACGCTAAGTGATGGGTTCAACTTTATTTAGAACCGTTTTGACTGTGAATATAATTTCATTAATACTACTTATTAGATTCGCGGTTTCAAAAAGCTTTAAATAATTAAAATTAGGTTTAAGGCATTAAAAAAATCGGCGAGTACAAACCCACCGATTTATTTTTTTCTTAAGCGTGGCAGCGATTATAAAATGTTGAAGACCAAAGATCTTTATCGATATCAAGAGTCGAGCCGTAAGGAGAATTTAAGGAATTAGAATATCCGTTTTGTCCACCGATTAGTGAAGATTTTAAAGGCGCTCCAATGAAGTAAATTGGATCAACTAAACTGCCGTTAGTGACGAAATGCAAAGTTCCACTAGCAGAATTTAAATAGGTTTTAACATTTGCGTTTTTAAGCCTACTCAAAGTTTGAATATGAGGATGACCTGAACACGCTCCCGTTTTATTACCATATGAATTCGAGGAATCGACGCGTCCTGCAGAAATGACTCCTAAAGTAGGTCTTATCTTAGACAACAAGGGTGCATAAGTCGCATTTGTTGAGCCGTGATGACCGACTTTTAACATTGTCACTTGATGAAATAAAGGGTCAGAGGTATGAGCCTCCGTCATAATTGTTTCGCCATCAATCGAACCATATGAAGTACTATTTTGCATATCACCGGTAAGCATAAAAGAAAAGCTCTTGTAATTAAGAATTCCGACAACACTAGTGATATTCAAATCTTCGATTTTTTCGCCGAGATATTTGAGATTTGTATAATTTAAGTCAGGATTTGCTTGATAAAAACCAGTGTCAATCCAATCGATAAATAATTCTTGGGTGACATAAGTTCGACTTAAGGCACCATTTAAATTATTCACTGAATCATAGGCCGAATGATAAACCCCGTGCCATCTAGAAGACATTTTGCTGCGAATGTTATTGTAGTAAGCGTTGTCGTTATAACCGTATCGATATCCATAATCGACAAGCATCCCGATTGAACGGACATCAGAGGCTAAGAACCCATCTAATCCTCCGATATGATCTGAATGGGGGTGGCTGATGATCATCAGTTCAACTTTTTGATCGGTGATCCAGGTGTTGTATTGATCTTTTAAATAATTCTTATACAAAGTGGAATCATCAAAATCGAAATCGGCTGGATTACCAAAGTCGACAATGATTTCGGCATTTCCGGCTTTGATTAAAAAGGCGTCTCCGTATTGCTCGGGTTGTTCAAAGGCGATGATTTCTAAATATTCTGAACTCACTTGGTCGAGCAAGGGATGTGCGGCACTACCGAGTACGGCTTCTTCATCATATGAAGCAACCTCGGGCGTGTTAGCGTCAACTGGACGCGGCATCTTCCCAGTAGACACCATATTTTCAATTCGTTCTGTAAAAGTGTTTTTAATCTCTTCGCTAGAGCCTGAACTATTTATGAAAGGTGGTTCACTACTCGAGATTGGAAAAAGTGAACACGAAGATAAAAGTGTGACAAGTAAAGCGATAAAGACGGTATTTCTAATTTTCATAATTTTAAATTCCTCATTTACAATACGCTATTAAAATATATCACTTTTTATCAATTATAAAAAAACATTATACATCAGAGACTTTTTTAAACTTAACGAGTAACTAATTTTCTGAATGTTACTTTAAAACTGATATGATGATCATTTTTAATTATTATTACTGAACTCCACGATAAGATTAAATTAAATCTGAATATAATTAAAACAGCCATAACGGCTGTTTTAATTTAAATTAACGGCTTTAGATTTACCTAATTAATTCCGCAAATCTGTTTAGTTGTAGCGTTTGTATTGCCCCAGATTTTACAAGCGTATTCTGGGTGATCGATAAAAGCATTGCGATTTCCTTGAATATCATAGACAACTTCATTTCTAGTCATTTCTGTTTCAGAAATCGGTTCTTCAAGGTTCCACTTCAATAAATCAGATAATTTTCCAATTGTCTTAGAAGCGCCGCTGCCATCGACAATTGATAAGTTGTATTGATTTCCCCAACGTGCTTGCACATAGAAAATAATTCTCGCTGTTTGGCCGCGGTATCCTTTTGCAGGATAAAAGAAACTTTTACTGCGATAGCAAAGATAATCGCCTGTCGCGTAAGTTGAAGATCCATTTTGTTTAGCAATATTAGCAGTCGTCTGATCCACGACTCCAAAACTCAAACTTCCACGTGTCGAATTCAGATTGGTTTCAAGTGGTCTTAAGTGATGTGAATCACTTCCAGGACCAGATTCAGCAGGAAATGCTTTACCGGCGTCTTTAGGCCAAACGTGTTCGCGGTTTGTATTTCCACTACTTCCACCAAAAGCCGTGAAGTTCACCGAAGTTCCAGTATAAAACCAAAGTATTTTACCCGGATTTTTTGGATCGGCATCACTCTTTTTAAAAACAGTCGCAAGTCCAGCGTAGGTTGTATAAGTAGTGTGGGTGCTTGTCATTAAATTGGCAAGTTGGCTTCTAAGTGCCGTCCCATTTAAGTTTCCGTCAATACCGTCATAATAAGCACCGGCATACGAACCACCGCCACCACTACTTGAAGAAGAACTACTAGAAGATGATTCACTACTTGAAGAAGAAGTTCCACTACTCGATGTAATTTCGCTTGAAGATGTTTCATTACCTGGATGACTTGAAGATGGTACATTGGTGGCACAAGCGGTCAAAGAACCGATTAAGCCAAGAAGAACAAATAAATTGAGTTTTTTCATTTGTAAGCCTTTCTTATATTTTTTCAATTTCTGAAAAGTCGACTTCTAAGCGCGTAGCGCGTCCAAAGAAAATCGCTTCGACCATCACGGAACCGGTTTCTTTATCTATTGAGATAATCTTCCCTTCCGTGCCTTCTAATGGACCGTGAATGACTTTGACTAGATCATCTTCAGCGTAGCGGTCATACATTGAAGCATCAACCATTCCCATTCTTTTTAAAACAGGTTCAACTTGTTCACGAGGAATTGGAAATGGTTTAGTCCCTTTCCCCGATGAACCGACGAATCCGGTGACTCCAGGTGTATTACGGACGACAAACCACGCATAATCAGTCATGATCATCTCGACAAAAACATAACCTGGATAAAGGTTTTTCATTCTCATTTTTCCGGTTGGTAGACCATCTTTCATCACCGGAACTTCTTGTTCAGCGACGATGATTCGGAAAACGAGATTTTGTAATCCCATCGATTCTACTCTTCGTTTTAAATTATCGGCGACTCTTTTTTCGTGTGTGCTATAGGTATTGACCACATACCACGATTTATCACCGAGTTTTTCATCTTTTGAACCGTGTTCACTAAAATCTAGAATATCGGTTTTTTCTTTTATTGCCATAATCAATATCTCCTTATTTTGCTAAGTTAGAAAACGCATCTTTTAGAATTTCTAAAAGTGAATTCCCCGCCCAATCTTCTAGTAACAACATAATTCCAAAAAAGACAGTGATCACGACAACAGTTAAAATCGCCGGTAACAATACATCGCGTTTTGGCCACCGCACTCTTTTCCCTTCTTTAGCGACACCGGTCACGTATTTCTTTAAACCCATAAATACTTATCCTCCTATTTGGATTGTTTATGAATGGTGTGTTTGTCACAGTGAGGACAATATTTTTTAATCTCTAAACGTTCTAATTGTCCGACTTTTTTCACTGTGGTCACGTAGTTCCTAGATAAACATACCGAGCAAATCAAAAGCACTTTTTCTCTCATTTTCTTCACTCCTTATGACATTTAGTATCTAGAAGATATCACACACAAGTGCGGGTGTCAACGTAAAGTAAAAAACATTAATTAAATCTTAATCGAAAAACTAAATTCAATTTTCAATTTCTATAACATCGATTCATAATTTTACCTTTTCAAATAAATGTTATTTTTACTGTAACGATAAGTTATAAACACTTTTGATATTTCATAAAAAATAAAAGTCTATATAAAAAGGGTACGAAACTGCTTTCGTACCCTCTCCACGTTTAATTTAATAGATTTTGTGGTTTAGAACTATCATTCTACGTTTTTCCACGTTTTATTTAATAGCTCCATTTAATTTTAGTTTAAAACTATTCAGTTACTTTTCTTCTCTTGCTGATGAAATAAAAGCCAGCAATAGCAGTAATTCCAAAAATGGATGCGACTACCACCAAAATTAAAACTGAATTGCTTTCATAAAATTCATTCAATTGATTAAAAGGTGAGGTCACTCCAACATTCATGAAATCAGTATAAGCATACTTAGTAGCAATAAAGACATAACGTTCCATCGCAGCGCTAATTGTCTCATTTTCAGAGTCAACGACAAGCAATGCTTTAGATGAGGCGCCTAAATTTCCATAAACGTGCTGAAGTGAATTCCAAGTAGTGGTTTTGACATCTAAAAGTGCGCATTCAGCATCAGTTGTATCTAAGAAATAAGTTGCGTAATCCTCAGGCAAACTTTCTAATGTTTTTAAAGTTATTTCAATTGAAGAGGTCCAAATTCTCGAAGTTCCAAGAGTCGAAATAACTAAAACGTTATCATATGGTTTTAAAGTTGCTGAAGTCATTCCGCTTGCAAAAGTGAATGATGTTTTATCATTGATTTTCAAAGTCGGAGTAGTTGCATCGCTTCCAACAGACAAG
>JBAYST010000005.1:0-28535 GCA_041676005.1 Bacilli bacterium
CGGAGATATCTTATTTAATAAATTGGGATTAAAACCAAAAACCAAAAAACTTTCAACGTCTAATGAAGTCTTACAAGATTTGATCGACGAACATCCTGTCATTTCAAAAATCATTGAATATCGAAAATACGCAAAATTGATATCAACTTATGTTGAAGGTTTAAAACCTCACGTCCATAAAGATGGAAAAATTCATGCTGAATTCAATCAAGCCTTAACGACAACCGGACGCCTATCTTCTTCTAATCCGAACTTACAGAACATCTCAATAAAAGACGAAGAAGGAAAAATGATTCGCAAGGCTTTCTTTTATCCAGATGACAGTTTTGAAATCCTTTCTTTAGATTATTCTCAGATTGAACTCCGTGTCCTTGCTTCTTTGTCGGATTGTAAAAATATGCTCGAAATTTTCAAAAATAAAGAAGATATTCACGCTTCGACGGCAAAATACATTTTTAATTTAGACCGCGAACCAGATCACCTTGAAAGAAGAAGAGCAAAAACTGTCAATTTTGGAATCGTTTATGGGATTTCCGATTGGGGTTTGGCGGAGCAATTAGGGCTTAAACCTTTTGAAGCAAAAGAAATCATCAAAAACTTTTTTACGGCCTTTCCAGAAATTAACGAATTTTTACTCAACGTGATCGATGAGACCTTTGATAAAGGTTATGTTTCAACTTTGCTTGGAAGAAGAAGATATTTAAGAGAAATTCATGACGCGAATTATCAAATTCGAGAATTTGCTAAAAGAGCAGCGATGAACGCTCCGATTCAAGGAACCGCCGCTGATTTAATTAAACTAGCGATGATCAAAACTCATCAGGCTTTAAAGGATCATAATTATAAAACCAAAATGGTTTTACAAATTCACGATGAATTGATTTTCAAAGTTCCAAAAGAAGAAAAAGAAAAAGTTTATCCACTAATTAAAAACATTATGGAACACGCTTTAGATTTAAAAGCTGGGCTAGAAATCGACGGTGGCTTTGCTAAAGATTGGTACGATGCTAAATAAGGAGAATAACGATGCCAGAATTACCAGAAGTCGAAATCGTAAAACAAGTTGTCTCCCCGCTTATTGTCAATCGGCGAATTGAAAAAATCGTCGTTTTAAGAAGACAGACGATTCTCGGTGATCCGGAAGTTTTTAGTAAAAATTTAATCGGAGCAACTTGCACACATCTTTCACGAATCGGAAAATATTTAATGTTTCACTTTGATAACCAAAAAGTGATTATTTCTCATTTGCGAATGGAGGGAAAATTTTACGAAATATTACCAGATGAAAAAGATAGCAAATACGCACGAGTAGTTTTTTATCTTGATAATGGCCATCGCCTTTCCTTTGATGATATGCGTTGCTTTGGGATTATGAAACTTGCCGATGAACAAACTTATTTAAAAGAAAAAGAATTGACAAAACTAGGTTTAGAACCTTTTGATATCAAAGAAAAAGACATCGCTTTGATTTATCAAAAAAGCAAAGAAAGGAAAATTCCGATCAAGAGTTTTCTTTTAAATCAAGAAACGATTACTGGGCTTGGCAACATTTATGTTGATGAAGTTTTATTCGCCACTAAAATTCACCCCCATACTCCGACGAATTTAATCACTTTAAACGATTGGAAAAAAATCGTTGAACATTCAGCAAGAATCTTGACATCGGCAATTAAAGCCGGCGGTTCAACGGTGAAATCTTATCATCCCGGAAAAGGGATCAGTGGAGATTTCCAACTCTTTTTGAAAGTGTATGGAAAAGCTGGTCAAAAATGTTTGAATTGTGATGCAATTTTAAGAAAAACTGTCACTGGAGGACGTGGCACCACTTATTGTCCTCATTGCCAGATCAAAAGAAATTCATCTTTATTGATTGCGATTACCGGCCCTGCAGGAAGTGGAAAAAGTACGATTTTAAATAATTTTAAAGTCCGAGGATTTGCCACCCTTTCTTCTGATGATGTGGTGAAAGAATTATACAAAAAAGAAAATGTTGTTCGTCTGATCAATGAAAAATTTGGAACAGACTTTAAAAACGAAGTTGATAAAAATGCTCTGCGGCAAATTCTTATTGCGGACAGTAAAAAGATTAAAGAGCTTGAAAAAATCGTCCATCCTTTAGTTAAAAAAGAAATTATCACTTGGGTAAAAAATAGCAAACCTTCTTTAAAAGTTGTCGAGGTACCGCTTTTATATGAAGCGAAAATGAGTAATATGTTCGATTATGTGATTGGAGTTATCTCTGATAAAATGAATGAAAGATTAGCACTTAGAGATCCGCATAGTGCAAAAGATATTCAACAGATCAATGCTTTAAATCAATTTTCTCAATACAAGAAAAATCTCGATTTTCTAATCGAGAATAATTCTTCTTTAGATGACCTGAATCGCAAGAGTGAAAAAATTATCAATATACTGAAATCTCACCTAAATTGATTTCTTCCTTACAATTTTCTTTTAAAAGATTGCCGATCTGTTTAGCGCGTATCGCACCTGGTTTTGACGTGCTGTAAAGAGTGACGATTTCATCAATGGTAAAATCGCTTGTAAAGATTGTTAAAAGACGTCGATTTGAACGTCGCGAAAGAATTTGAAAAACAATTCCATCTCGAATGAAATCATTTTTGAATTCATTTCCAAAATCGTCGATGATTAAAAGCGGACAATTGGCTAAGGTGTGGATAGTATTTTCAAATTCTTGTCTATCTGAAAAAGAATAATCGCTCAATTCTTTAAATCGTAAAGAAGCATTGATAAAAGAGATTGGCCCTTTCTTTTTCCGTGCGAATTCATTAGCAATCGCAGCTGCTAAATAACTTCTACCAGTGTTTGGAACCCCACAAATAAAAATCCAGCTCATTTCGTTTCCTAAAAAATAATTCTTAATTTTTAAAAGAACTTTTTGTCTAGGCTCTGTTTTTTTATCAAGCGTTCTTAAATTCGCTTCCATTTTATCACTCGAAAAATCATGGAAATAAAATTGATTTTCATAGTCCATTTGTTCCAAAATTCGTGGACATGGCGCTAATTTTCTTTCTACCACTCCTCTAGAGTAAGTGATATTAGTCACAAGCAATGGATTATGTTTTTTACATTTTTTGACACCTGGACAACGTTTACAATAATTGATGTCCTGAACAAAATCATTTATTTTAACGATATATTTTTTGATCTTTTCATCTGGGATTCCTAATCGTTTAGTCTCTCTGACCGCTTCAGGACAATGTAAAAAATCATCATACATTTTATCAAGGATTGATTGCTCATTTTTGATTTTCATATCAACTTTAATCTTTTCCATTTTTCCTCCTATAATGAATCCCAATCGATTTCTAATTCTTCGAGTGATGGCTCATCTTTCGAAGTTGTTTTTTTACTAGCGGATACATCGGTTGTTTGCTTATTTTCAACTTTGTTAGCAGTTTGTTTTAAACTGCTACTTCTCGTGTTTCTAAAACCTTTGTTGAGAAATTCCATCGCATCAATCGTCGTTTTGATATTAGACCTCGCTAATGAAGCGGCGACTTTTTCAGTATATGTCCTTGGAAGAGTGTTTTTTTGAACGACAAGGACAAAGTCAATTAAGGCGTTGATTACCGGATTAGAAAGATTGAGTTTTTTAGAAATATCATCGATCAAAAATAAATCGGCATTAACAGGTTGAGTGTTATTTTGCATGATCCGAAGATAATCTTTAGGAGAAACTGTTTCCATCAAATTAATTTTTTGGGCGAGCATCGTTTCACTTGAAATGAGATTTGGATCACTATAATTATCTTTTTTATTATTGAGGAACGGATATTTGACATCTTCTCTGAGCATTTTGGTCAATTGTTCAAAATTGATTTTATCTCCGTTAGGTTTGTTCGGATCAAAACAATCGATCACTCGTAGAGCAGTTATATCTTCGTCTACTCCATATAAAGCGGCCAATCTTTCAATTTCATTAAGAATTTTCTTTGTAAAAACTGATTCGTTGATCTGCGAAGAAATTTTAATTTTTTCAACAAATCGTCCATAGTTGAATTCAGAATCAATTTTCGCAGTAGCGCGGTCTTTAATTTTTTTATTACTCCCAATGGCCTTTAAAAATACTTTATCTTCAAAATCAGGTTTGAATATCTCATGAAAAGTCGCGCTTATTTCATCTTCATTAGAGATAGTTTCATTGATGTTGAGATTATAGAGCTGTTTTAGTTGGTTCGCAGGTTTTTCACCGATGTATTTGATCAATAATCCGAATAACAAAGTATCATTAAAAAATCCTTTTGGAGTCTTTGGAGCATAAAGATCATAGTGATAAATATTGACTCCTTCACCTTTTTTTAAATAACTGCGAAGAAGGCCGGTGGCTTCTAATTTTTTACGTGCATCGATGAATTCTCCAGTCGCCATCTGCATTTGAACGAGTAATTGCTCATGGCTGCTCAAAGGCGTTAATGTTTGTTTTTTAGCATCAGACCAGAGTGTAAAAAAGACGCTGAGTGCGAGATGTCCGATAAGCGGCTGATAGAGCATGGTCAACGTGTCTTTGTCGTAATCGGCGATAAGCGATGATAGACGAACTTGATAGAAGTCTTTAGGTGATAAAATAATCATATTTAAATTTGTCGTAATTATATCATGGCTTATATTTCATTTCCTTAAGGAAAAAAGAAGCGGCTTTTTGGGGAAAAGTTTTCCACAGTTCAATAATTGAGACAGGAACTAACTTTTTCTCTTCAAACATCTTTTTAATAAGGATTTTTCCACAATGAAATTTGTGAATTTTAAATCGCAACGTCCTATTATCAGTGATTTTATTACCAAACTTTCATTTTCTAAAAAAGGATTTTTGATTTTATGAATTTTCACAATGATAATAATGAGCAATATTGCTATTATTAATAGTGAAAGCAGGAGGAAACAAACATGATAAAAAAAATTGCAGTCTTAACAAGTGGAGGTGATGCTCCAGGAATGAATGCCTGTGTTCGTTCGGTGATTCGGACTTGTTTATATCATGGAATTGAACCATATGTCGTTTATGATGGTTTTAACGGATTGATAAAAGGTGATTTGGTCAAGGTCGATAAAAAATTCACGCAAGACATAATCAATCGAGGTGGAACGATCATTCTCACTTCTCGACTTCCTGAATTCACTGATGTCGAATTGCAAAAAAGAGCAATTCAAAATTTAAAAAATGCTGAGATCGACGCTTTAATTGGTATCGGTGGCGATGGAACTTTTAAAGGATTAAGAGATTTATCGGTTTTAGGATTTCCGATTATCGGAATTCCGGCTACCATCGATAACGATGTCGCTTCTACTGATAAAACAATTGGCTTTGATACTGCCTTAAATACAATTTGCGGGTGTGTCGATAAAATCAAGGATACTTCTTCTTCTCATCAAAGGTGTTCGGTGATCGAAGTGATGGGTCGTCACTGCGGAGACTTAGCAATTTTCTCAAGTATCGCCGAAGCTGCTGAATTGACTATCACTTTTGATCATAGAACCTCAGAGGCCAAGATTTTTAAAAAATTAAAAGAGATGCACGATCGAGATAAAGGCCACGCAATTGTCATCGTCAGCGAGCGATTGATGGATGTAAAAGAATTTGCTAAAAAGATTGAAAAAGAAACTGGTTTTGAAACTCGAGCTGAGATTCTTGGTCGTTTACAAAGAGGAGGAATTCCGACCGCAGAAGACCGGATTCTCGCCTCTCGGTTTGGTGCAACCGCAGTCGACCTATTACGGCATGGATTTTTTGGAAGAGTCATCGGAATCAAGAAAAATGCTGTTGTTGATTTTGACATTGAACAAGCCTTACAAATGGAAAGAGATATCCATCGAAATTTAATCAATTTGATCGATATTTTACAATAAAGAAATGAAGTGTATTGCAGTGCTTGATATCGGCGGGACAAACATCCGTGCCGCAGTCATCAGAGAAGATTTAAAAATCTTGAAATTTTTTAAGGAAAAAACAGTTCATAACGATGGCGAACTCCTTTTATACAATGTCAAAAAAATGTTAAAAAAACTAGAACTAGACAAACATAACGTTAAAGCAATTTCCATCGGTGTCGCTGGTCGTGTACGCAAAGAAAGTCAGATCGATGAACTCCCGAATATCGGTGTGAAAAATATTGATTTTGCACAGCTTTTAAAAGACGAATTCAACCTGCCAATTTTCGTCAGAAATGATGCCGAAATGGCGGTTTTAGCCGAGGCTCATAAATCATCTTTTTCACGCGTCTATTTCATCACCATTTCGACTGGATTAGGAGGTGCTTTTGCAGTAAATAAAAGTCTTGCAAATCACTCAAAAGAAATTGGACATTCAGCATTTTTATACAAAAATAAACTCCATGATTTAGAAAGTCTCATTTCCGGAAGTGGAATTAAAACATTGGCCAAAATCAATGGTTTAAAAATTGATAATGCACAGGAACTTTTCTGCTTAGTTAAAGAAAAAGATGCTAAAGCATTAAACGTTTACCATGACTGGTTTAATCTTTTAAAACAGTTTTTCGTCTTTGTTCACAAAACTTTTGCCCCCGAAGTCATCTTTGTTGCCGGTGGTTTTATGAACGAAAAAGATCTGTTTTTTGGACAGTTAAAAAAAGACTTACATTTTATCAATATAGTTGAGGATGAATTCGGTGATGAAGTGACTCTTTTTGGAGCTGCGATTTATGGGTTTGAATCAATTTAGTTTGTTATTTTTTTTAATTGTATTAAAATAAAATCGCTAAGACGAAGACACGCCCTTTTAAAATGTATGTAGAGAAGGAATGGTAGCTGAAAAGTTCCGATACACAAAAAAGAATGCACCACTTCTGAGCTTCCGGTGATGAATCGGACGTTTCCCGCGTTAAGGGAATCAAAGAGTATATCTAAAAAAGATATGAATTAAGGTGGTACCGCGTGAAAGCGTCCTTATGGACGTTTTTATTTTTTTGGGAGGATGATTTATGAAAATCCAATTACAGGACGGAAGTATTAAAGAAATTGAAAAAAAATCGGTTGAGGCATTTGAAGTTCTTAACCACTCAACTTCGCATTTGATGGCAGAAGCAATTAAAGCGCTTTATCCAGATGCTAAGTTCGGATTTGGACCTTCAATTGAAGAAGGATTTTATTATGATGTAGATTTCAATCAAATCGTGATAAATGACGAAGATTTAATTAAAATTGAAAAAAAGATGCGCGAAATAGCATCTAAAAATAATAAAATTATTCGTCGTCCAGTGAGTAAAAAAGAAGCTTTAGAAATTTTTAAAGATAATCCATATAAAATCGAACTCATCGAAGGAATCGAAAATGATATCACCATTTTTTCGACTGGTAATTTCGTAGATCTTTGCGCAGGACCACATCTTTTATCCACCGAACCGATCAAACATTTCAAACTCCTCAACATCGCAGGTGCTTATTGGCGCGGAGATAGTAAAAATAAACAACTGACAAGAATTTATGGAACTTCTTGGTTTACAAGTGAAGATTTGACAAATTATTTAAATTTAGTCGAAGAACGAAAAAGAAGGGACCACCGCGTTTTAGGAAAACAACTCGAATTATTTATGGTCAGTGAATACGGTCCAGGTTTTCCGTTTTGGCTTCCAAACGGAATGATTTTAAAAAATCAACTCATCGATTATTGGACTAAACAACATATCAAATACGACTATCAATTTGTCGAAACTCCGATTATTCTTTCTCGTGAACTGTGGGAAATATCAGGACATTGGGATCACTATCGAGCGAATATGTACACGCTTAAAATCGATGAAAAAGATTTTGCGATCAAACCGATGAATTGTCCTGGTGGCATTCTCATTTATAAAAACGGAATCCATTCTTATCGTGATCTTCCGATTCGTGCTGCTGAGCTCGGTCGAGTTCATCGTCACGAAGCAAGCGGTGCTTTAAACGGACTTTTTAGAGTCCGGGCTTTTACTCAAGATGACGCTCACATCTACTGTCGCCGCGATCAAATCAATGATGAAATCGTCACTTTACTCCAATTTTTCGATGAAATGTATTCGGTTTTTGGACTCAAATATTCAATTGAACTTTCAACAAGACCTGAAAGCGGTTATATCGGTGATATTTCTTTATGGGATGAAGCCGAGCAAATTCTCGAAGAAGCGTGCCGTAATTCCGGAAAAGAATTTAAAATCAATCCTGGAGACGGAGCATTTTATGGTCCTAAACTAGATTTTAAACTCAAAGATTCTGTCGGAAGAATTTGGCAATGTGGAACAATTCAACTCGATATGAATCTCCCAGGTCGTTTTGAAATGTCTTATATCGATGATAAAGGCGAAAAAGTGCAACCGATTATGCTCCACCGCGCGTGTTTAGGTTCACTCGAACGTTTTATTGGGATTTTAATCGAACATTACGCCGGAGCTTTCCCAGTTTGGTTAGCACCACTTCAAATCAATGTTTTACCAGTTAATAATCAATATCATTTGGATTATGCAAAAGAAGTTTGCGCTATATCTAAAGAAAATGATTTGCGGATCAATTTAGATGACAGTGAAGAAAAACTCGGTTATCGCCTAAGAAATTCACAAGTAAAAAAGATTCCACTCACGATTGTGATTGGAGATAACGAAGTCGAAAAACGGACTGTGACTTATCGTCGTTATGGTCAAAAAGATCAAGTGACTATTTCTTTAGATGAATTCATTGAAATGGTCAAAAAAGAAATCGATCAAAAAATCGCATTTTAGCAATTCAAAAGCTTAATTTTCATTGTTGACACTTATCTATGATAATGATATAGTTTGTTAGCAAAAACAAAGGTAGAAAGAAGAGGCACCCGCTTCTCGCCAGATTGACTGCGTCGATTGGCTAACGCTACAATACTTAGTGCTAAAGTATGTTAACGGGTGCATCTGCACCCGTTTTTGTTTAAAAGGAGTGATGATTATAGCTAACTATCCAACTGGCTTTAACAAAAAGCCAAATACCAAGAACACCGATTTAATTAACGGAGCAATTAGGTTTCCACGAGTTCTTCTTATCGGAAGTCAAGGAGAACAACTTGGAACCATGACTTCTCGTGAAGCGCAATTTAAAGCTAACGAGGCAGGACTTGACCTTTTATGTGTTGCTCCTAATGCGAATCCGCCCGTTTGTAAATTGATCGATTATGGTAGGTTTCGTTACGAACAGCAAAAGAAAGCAAAAATAGCGAAAAAGAACCAACATATCGTCGCCATCAAAGAAGTTCAATTGACTCCACAAATCGGTTTTCATGATATGGAAACAAAAGCACGTAACGCAACCGGTTTTCTCAAAGAAGGAAATAAAGTGAAAGTCGGAGTCCGCTTCCGTGGTCGCCAATTGGCGCATCCGGAAGTCGGAGAAGAAGTTATAAAAAAATTCATCGAAATGCTCAGCGAATTTTCCACTGTTGAAAAAACTCCTTCAATGGATGGACGCTGGTTAGTCGCTATTTTAGCGCCAAGAAAGAAGAAAGAAGGAGAAACACCATGCCAAAAATGAAAAGCAAAAAAGCTTTAACTAAAAGAATTAAAGTAACTGGAAGCGGCAAATTAGTGAGACATTCCGCTTACACTTCACATTTAGCACCCCACAAAACTCACAAACAAAAAAGACATGCTCGAAAAGCAAGATTAGTCTCAAATAGCGACTACAAGCGAATCAAGTATCTCATTCAGAAATAGGAGGATAAGTAAAAATGGCAAGAGTAAAAGGTGGAACAGTTACACACGCCCGCCGCAAAAAAGTTTTAAAACAAGCCAAAGGTTACTTCGGCTCCAAGCACGTCATCTATAAAACCGCCAAAGAACAAGTTATGCGTTCATTACGCTACGCGTATATTGACCGCCGCAACATCAAAAGAGATTTCCGCAAACTTTGGATTAGACGGATCAATGCTGCTTGTAGAATGTGCGATATTTCTTATAGCAAATTCATGTTCGGATTAAAAAATGCTAATGTTCAAGTCAACCGCAAAATGCTCTCTGAATTAGCGATCAATGACTTTGCCCATTTCCAAGCTTTAGTCGAAATTGCAAAGAAAAACGCTTAATTAATTACAAAAAAACTAGATTGAATATCTAGTTTTTGTTTGCTTTTTTTATTAAAATAAAATTTCTTTTTTAGGAATTATAACAGTTTCAATATTATTTATAGCTTCATCTAAAAGACTTTCCCATTCAAAATTTCGTTCCATTTTTTCGACTTCATCAAAGTGTGGCATTGTCTTTGGATTTTTTGGCGTAAAAATTGTGCAGCAATCTTCAAAAGGGCGAATAGAAATATCGTAAGTCTCAATTTTTTTAGCGATTTTAATGATTTCGCTTTTATCTAAAACTGCGCAAGGACGAATGATCGGTAGATTGGTGACCGAATTGATCACTTTCAATGAATGAAGTGTTTGACTAGCAACTTGTCCAATCGATTCGCCCGTTGCTAGACAAAGACATTTTTTATATTTTGCTAATCGTTCTGCAAGTCTTAACATCATTCTTCTCATAATAGTAATTGCATAAGATTCATCTACATTAGCGTAAATCGCTTCTTGAATTTTAGTAAAATGCATGATGTGAAGTTTGATCGGTTCTTGATATCGATTGAGTTTAGTTAAAATATCTACCAACTTATAAATAACGCCGGTTTGTGTGTAAGGCGGAGAAGCAAAATGAATGCATTCAAGAGTGATTCCGCGCCTGAGAAGTAGATAACTTGCAACGGGAGAGTCAATTCCACCACTTAACATCATCATCGCTTTTCCAGCCATCCCAAGAGGTAAACCACCGCTTCCTAAAAATGTTTTAGTAAAAATATATGTCGCTTCATCTCTAACTTCTATCGAAAGCAGAATGTCGGGATTATGAACATCCACTTTTAAATCAGTATTTTTTAAAATGAGTGGCGCGACTTTGCGAATTATCTCATCGGAAACAATCGGAAACTTTTTATTGCTTCTTTTACATGTCACCTTAAATGTTTTTCCTTCTTCTTGCTTAATTAATTCAAAAGAGGAACGAACAATTTCATCGAGTTCAGAAACGCATTTATGGACAAGGGACATCGCGTATATTCCACTGACATCTTTTAGTCTTTCAATCACCGGAGCACCATCAGAACCATGTAAAGCAATGTAAATGTGATCATATCTTCTTTCAAAAGTCAAAGAAGGAAAATCACTCAAAGCTTTCCGAACATTTAGATCAAGACGTGCGATAAAATCTTTCTTATTTTTTCCTTTGGTCGACAGTTCTCCAAAACGAATCATGATATGATCGTATTTCATCGTATTTCTCCTAAAATCTCCGTTAAAGTCGAAATAAAACTTTCAACTTCTTCTAATGTGTTCAAATGCGAAAATGAAACTCGAATCGTATTTTTAGCTCTTTGCTCATCGTGACTCATCGCTTCAAGGACATGAGAAATCGGCTCATGACGCGAAGAACACGCACTGACACTTGAAACCATAATGTCTCGTTTTGAAAGTGCTTCGACGACTACGCTTGCTTTTTTATTTTTCAAAGAAAAATTGACAATATATGGATTTTCAGTTGAATGTGAATTGAGAATAACTACTTGGGAATTCACCAAAAGCCAATCTTTAAGTTTGTCGGCTAATGTTTTTACGTGTTCATTTCTTTCCTTAAAATTATCTAAACTGAGTCTGATTGTTTTAGCAAAGGCACCTGCCATTGCAACATCGTTAGTTCCGCTGCGAAGACCATTTTCTTGTTCGCCACCATGATTAAGAGAAGTGAGTTTAATATTTTTCTTTTTGATTAGCACCCCGCAGCTTTTTAATCCGTTGATTTTATGAGCAGAAATCGTGATCATATCGACATTTGAATAATCGATTTTTACTTTTCCAAGTGCTTGAACTGCATCAACATGAAACGCGATTTTTTTATAATTAACAATGATATCAGCAATTTTTTCAATTGGATTAACGACCCCAATTTCATTATTCACCGCCATGATCGAAACGAGAATCGTGTCGCTTCTAATTGTCTGCTTTAATTCATCAAGGTCAATATTTCCATTTTCATCAATGTTCAAATAAGAGACATTGAAGCCGTATTCTCTTTCTAATTCTCTAACAGTTTCTAAAACTGAAGGATGTTCAATTTTTGAAACAATGAGATGTTTGCCATTAGCCTTATTTCTAAGCGCATAACCTTTAATGGCTAAATTATTAGACTCGGTTGCTCCACTAGTAAAAACCAAATCACAATTTTCAAGCTGTAAAGAAGTGAGAATTTGCCTTCGAGCCAGTTCCAAAATTCGGTTCGTTTCTTGCCCAAAGATATGTGAAGAAGCAGGGTTGGCATAATGTTTCTTTGTTAAATCGATATATGTTTTTAAAATTTCCGGGTCGACAAGAGTAGTCGAAGCATTATCAAAATAAATCATTAATTGTTTCCAGTGCTAATGTCATCAACGTGTTGCTTTTTAAGCAAATCAATCACGTCGTGGTAAGCTTTTTCAAAATCACCCTGATAAAATTCTTTTTCACAAATATTCAATTGCTGATGGACGTCGGTTTGATGCATCCGGTCGCGATTTGCATAGACAATTGCAGATTCTGCAAGTTGTTCGACACTTATTTCTTTTTCGATTTCATCGCATGTGGCATTAGCAATTGTCTTCAACTCGTTAACTTTTTCGTTGATCAAAGAAACATTTATTGGAATCGCTTTGATATGACCGTCGATTTCATTTAATAGCGTATAACAAGTGGAAATTTTATCGTTAAACTGCACGGTGTGTTCGGGAATATTAATTTTTCTTACCAGAGTCTCGCATTGCTTCAAACGGTAAAAATAAGAAAAAACCATTGTATAAGCTTCTTCGCTAGAAACTCGAAGGTTTTCTATGAAGACTTTAAACTCATCGACACCAGCGCGCGCAATTTCATAATCCTCAACCAAGGCATCAAGTTTATTTTTTAAAATTGAATAAGGCTGTTTTGTCGATGAATGAATGTACGTATCGAGCAATCTCTTCGCTGTTCCTAATTTATTGACATTCTCTTTTAAAATTTCAATCTTTTCATTATCTTCGTCTTCAGTAGCGTAGACACGATTCATCTCTGGAATAATAGAACAAAGACGTAAAAAAGTTTTTTCGAGATTGACGACATTTTGGTAAGCGGCATCAGAATTGCTGACAAAGTATTCTTTTGCCTCTTTTTCTTTGAGAAAGTTCTCTTTCATCGTTTCGATTTCAAGTCGAATTTGGTCGGCGGTCTCAACGATTCCGCTCGTATCTAAAGAAATTAATTTTTTCTTCATCGTCTCAACACGCGCGTTATATGAATTGAGAGCTTGAGAAATCATCAGATGATGAAGGGGATATTTTTCACTGATCATTTGCTTTTCATCTTCAATTAACTCATTGATCTTTTCAGGAAGTATATTATTGATTAAAACGCAGAGTTTTGGCATTTTCTCTAATGTTTCTCGTGTGACCCCTAGAACTTTTGAAATCGTTGGAATTATCAAGTTCGCTTCTTCATATTCAGCGCTTTCAATATGAGTTTCAAATTCGACAAATTTCTTTTCGATTTTAACGAAAACTTTTTCAAATGATGCAGCGACCATTTCTAAATCCGAACTACTTGCGTAAAAGATTTGCTTGACTGAGCGAAAATCTTCTTTCAATTTCAAAATCTTTTGCCGTGCATCTTCTTCTGGTTTGATGAGTTTTGTCAAATCAGAATCGAGTTCTAAAACACTTTTTTCAAATATTTCCACCGCTTTCCGGCCTTCAGCAATTGTTTTTTTAATATTTCGATATTGTTTAGAAGCGATCAGAGCGTTGAGTTGTTTGACGACGCCTTCGGCAAACTTATCATCGATTCCATAAATTTGTTTAAAACGTTTTGAAAATTCATTATATATATCTCCGTAGAGCAAGTTGGTACGAGAAATGAGTTCAATTCTTTTGATATATTGTGAATCTTGACCGATGAGTAAGGCATCTAAATATGAATACTTTCTCTCTAATTCGCGAATTTGGCGATTCGCAGATTTTCGAATAAAAACGAATTTGATCAAAATAAAAATCAAAACTCCTAAAAATATTGCACCGCCAATACTTCCGGTAATAAGGGCAATTAATTGACCGTTTTCAAGCAGAATTATCATTGTTTTCCTCCTTACGAGCGAGATGAATTTACATGAGATAAATCACATGTACCGCTATCTTATTCTAATGAGTGAAGACCAGAAATAAAACAAAATAATCTAAGATTATCAAAATGTGGAGAAAGATTTTTTTATTTATCATTTTTTTAATGAAGAAAAATCACAGTTTTTATGAAAAATGATTGACTAAAATTCTATACTTACGTATAGTATTAACTGCATGTAATGCAGCAGACAAATATAACCTGTCCGACGTCTAAACACATTTGAGGGAAGTAACTAATGCTACTATGCGAAACCCATTTATTGGACATCCGAGGTAAAGAATTTGTCCCTATTCATTATTTGCCAACAAATAAAGAAAGGAGAAATATTAATGAGACACACAGGATCAGATTGGAAACGTTCGCGCCGTCTAGGTTTTTCAATACTTGAGACCGGTGAAGAACTAAAAAAACGTTCTTACGGACCGGGTCAACACGGAAACGCAAGAAAAAGAAAACCATCCGAATACGGAAAACAATTACTCGAAAAACAAAAATTAAGACATATGTACGACGTTAATGAACGTCAGTTCAGACGTTTATTCATGCTTGCCTTATCAAGTAAAGAAGTTACCGGTTTTGCTTTTATGAAATTGCTCGAATCACGCCTAGATAACTTGACCTTCAGATTAGGTTTTGCACGAACCAGAAAAGGCGCTCGTCAGCTCGTCAATCACGGACACGTTTTAGTCAATGGTAAAAAAACCGATATTCCGAGTTACCTTTGTAAAGTCGGAGATGTCATTTCGATTCGTGAGAGAGATCACAATATGAAAGTGATTCATGAATCACTTGCCAGCACTGCTCGTTCATGCGCTTATGTCGAAGTCGATGCCGAAAAACTTGTCGGTAAATACATCCGTGAACCAAATCGCGATGAATTACCACAAGATATCGTCGAGTCGCAAATCGTTGAATTCTACAACCGCAAATTATAAAAAAATAAAAGATTGCAACTTCACAGTGCAATCTTTTTTTATTTCTTTTGTCTATAAAATTAAACGTGTTTTACAAGAAAATAAAGTTTCTTTCCACGTCTAATCACCGTGTATACACCGAATAACGAATCGGCTTTTACAATCATTTTTTGTGGATCTGAAACTCTTTCTCCATTGACGGTAATTGCACCACTACTACAAAATTGACGTGCTTCTCGTTTGCTGCTTGCAGCTTTAATCTCAATTAAGACCTCTTCAAGAAGTTTGTCACCCTGAACTTCAATCGCGTGTTCACCTAAAACGTCCTCGAGTTGTTTTTTATTTAAAGTGAGGACATCTCCACTAAAGAGAACTTCGCTCATCAAAACCGCTTCGTCAGCGTCTTGCAAAGAGTGAATGTCTTTAACGACTTCGTATGCAAGGACTTTTTGACCGATTCGATTTTCTGGATGCGCTAAATGATTTTTTTCAATTTCTTCAATTTCTTCTTTAGATAAAAAAGTGAAAACCTTTAGATATTTAATTGCATCTTCATCTGCCGCATTGATGAAATATTGATAGAGTTGATACGGCGAGGTCATTTCTTTATTTAAAAATAAAGCGCCACTTTCAGACTTCCCGAATTTCTTTCCATCAGCTCTAGTGATGAGATGGCAGGTCATCACTCCAACTTTAGAACCGGGTTTAACTTTACGAATCAATTCTAATCCGCTTGTCAAATTTCCCCATTGGTCACTTCCACCGACTTGAATCGCACATTTTTGATGCTCGAAAAGCATTAAGAAATCAATAGCTTGTAAAATGCTATAACTGAATTCAGTGTAAGAAATTCCACTTTCAAGTCTCGAAGCAACTGTATCTTTAGCAAGGAGATAATTGATTGGGAAATATTTTCCATAATCACGAAGAAAATCTAAAAGTGAGATTTTTGAAAGCCATTCATAATTATTGATGATCATCCCTTTTTTAGGATCGCTTAAATCTATAAATCTTTCGAGTTGTTCTTTGATGGCTTGAGTATTTATCTTTAAACTCTCTTCGGTTTGGAGATTTCGCTCTTTGCTTTTTCCAGATGGGTCACCGATCATGCCGGTTCCCCCGCCGACAATAGCGATAATTTTATGTCCGGCTTTTTGGAGGCGTTTAAGGAAAGAAATCATCACATAATTTCCAACATGAAGAGAAGACATTGAAGGATCAAAACCACAATATATTGTCTGTTTAGTATCTAGTAGCTCTTTTATTTCATCTCGATTAGAAAAATCTTTGATCAAATCTCGATATTCTAATTCCTCTAATATGTTATGCATTTATTTTTCCTCCGCTTTTGTAATTATATAAATAATTAGGTTTTTATTAAACTAATAAATTGGATATTGGACTTTCTTGAGTCGGGGATTTGGATAATCCTCTCTACCAACTTTAGCTTCGGGTTTCCCATCAAGTCGCACTAAATCTCCTGTGAACCCACACGTTGTATTATTGACAAAATATGTCCCAACACCATATAAATCAACCGGAACTTTTAGTCTGGTCCATTCTTTAATTTTTTCAGCCCCAAAAGAAGAAGATACAATTATTTTAACAAAGTTAAACCCTTCATCATCTAGGGCTTTTCGCAATGCAAAAATTAGTTCTTTACAAACTCCGCGCGCATCAAAAGTAGAAGTATCTTTATCTTCAAAATAACGGTCGATTAAACTTTTTGAAGTATCAACTCGAACTCCATTCAAAAGCACTCCAAGATGTCTTGCTAACAGCAGAGAATCGGTGATTACATCGTTATTGTAATCAATCAAAGCCGTCACTTTTTCTTCCGGATAGGCTTTATGATAAATATCAGCAGCCTTACAGATGTCTCCGCCACAAATTTGGATTAAAGCGTGAGGCATCGTTCCCATTCCTTTGCCTCCCCACCAATGTCCTTGAGCATCAGTTGAAACTTTTTTAATTCCTGCAACATAAGTCGCATAACCATCTCCAACTTGAGTCAAAAAGTCATCTTGTCGATCTGCCATCGAAAATACCTCTGTATCACCTACTACTTTCATCACTTCATAAACGTTGGTGGCAACCGAAGTCCGACGAGCCAAAATACCATCAATAACCGATTCCAAAAAACCAAAATTTTCATATTTTCCAGTCACTTTTAAAACCGGTTCGTTTGCGTTGATGATATCACCATCTTCGAGGGCGACAATTTCTAAACTTTGTGGGTCTTTAGCAAAAGTATGAATAAGCGCAATCGCTTCATCAACTCCGCATAATTTAGCATCGTCTTTCCTTTGAAACCATTGCATGGTCACAATATGATTAGGTGCGAATTCAGCGACAATTTTATTCGCTTTTAAAAAGTAATTCGCGCTATAAAAACCAGTTTTTAGGGTTTGAGGAAATTGAAACGTCTTATTAGTCAGACGCGAAATTATCTTTTTTTCTTTTAATTTAATTTCTAATTCTTCCATTTAATTTCACCTCACTTAGAAAAGTTTTTTAAGGGTAAGCGATTTGTTTTATTACACTTCGCTCTTAAGTAAATAATACATCAATTCGACTATTGTCGAATGATTTTATGTCTTTTTTTATATTTATAGATTATAAATCAAGACATTTACGAAAATTATATTAGATGTAATCAAAAACGCTTTGGTAGAAACCACCTATTTTATCTTCTCGCTTTTTTCCATTTTTCAATATGCGCGCTATCGATTTGTTTGAGCATCGCTAATAATGATTTTTTTGCAGCGTGATAATCATCAGCGTCGATAATTGAAGATTGCGAATGAATGTTACGAGCACAAATGCAATGAGTTAAAGTTAATACACCATCGTATGCTTTGTGAATTGCACCAGCATTTGTTCCTCCAGTAGAAGAAAAATACTGAGATTTGATTTTTAGTTTTTTGCAAACGCTTTCTTGAAAATCAAGTAGTTCAGGAAAGGCGATCATTTCCCGATCAACGTAGCGTAATAAAACTCCTCCTCCTAACTCGCCTTGGTCTTTTCCTAAATCACGGGCGGGAGAACAATCTAAAACAATTGCTAAGTCTGGTTTGATTTTAGCACTAGAAGTCAACGCTCCTCGCAATCCAACTTCTTCTTGTACGCTCCCTCCAACATACAAATCAAAAGGTAGATCGACATCTTTTAATTGCTTTAATACTTCTAGTCCTAAAACGATTCCATAGCGATCGTCAAAAGCTTTAGCTAGCAATCTTTGCTTATTGTTCATCGTCACTAAGTCACCTTTTGCAACCATCATCGCACCGATATAAACTCCGGCCGCTTTAGCTTCTTCATCATTTTTAAAACCGAAATCGTAAACAAATTTACCAGCATCTTTAATATCTTCATTACTGTGAGGAAGATAAGTGTCAGTACAACCTTCCAAGATATTGCCATCTTTGTTTTTAAGTAACATTCTCGCTGCGACGAAAGTATCACCGTAAAGTCCTCCAACGGGAGCGCCCTTAATCGTTCCGTTTTTATTTATTCCGACGCACATCAAACCGATTTCATCCATGTGACCATCGAGCATGACTCTCGGGGCATTAGAAACGTTGGATTTTTTAAGTGCAAAAATCGAACCTAAATTATCGGTAACTATTTCAAATCCGAGCTTCTCATATTCAACTTTTAAAAACTTCGCAACTTCATTTTCCATTCCTGCGATTGCGTTGAGTTCGCAGACCTTTTTGAACAAATTAATTTCACTTTTTGTAAACGGCATAACGTTACTCCTTTTTCGCTTCTAAGCGATAAATATTTTGACCTTCGAGTCGAAACGAGTGTTCGTATTCGGTTTCAGCATCGAAGGCAATTAACCCATCGTAATTTTCGTCAATTTTGACAAGATTTAAACGATTGTCTTCTTGCAATAATTTAAGTGTGTAAACGAACAATTCTTCATTGTCAGTTTTCAAAAATATACTTCCGCCCTTTTGTAATATCCGATAATAATTATCTAAAAATCTTTTTGATGTAAGTCTTCTTTTAGCATGTCTTTTTTTCGGCCATGGATCAGAAAAATTTAAAAATATTCCTGCAATTGTCTCATCTTTAATAAGTGGATAAACTTCTTCGATATCTTCACTTATAATAAAGACATTAGGCAATTTTTCTTCTACAATTTTTTTACAAGTAATACCTGCACAAGTGATATTTTTCTCAATCCCTAGAAAAGTTTTCTCCGGATATTTTTTAGCCATTTGCACTAAAAATCCGCCTTTACCGGAACCAATTTCTAGGTATGTTGAAGGCAAAATTACTGCGCCTTCAAGTCTTTCTAAGGTCCAATTAACATCGAAGTGTTCTTTTAAATATTCAACAGTCCAGGGTTTGAATTTGGTTCTCATTTACATAATGCCCCTAGCTTATCAATGGCGTTAGCATAAACCGCCATCGCTTCTTTTAAGTTCTTGATTTTTATATTTTCATCAGCGTCGTGCATTTTGGTTTCATTTGCTTTTTTCTCCATTCCAAAAGCAATAACGTTGTCAGCTTCTTTTGCGTAAGTTCCACCACCAATTGCAAGAGGTTTGGACTTTGAATCACCTGTTTCTTCAACGTATGATTTCATCAATGTTTGAACAAGTTGAGAATTCAAATCGAAAAATAAAAGTGGTGAATCTTGTTCAAATTCAAGAGAAATAGGCGAGTTTTGCTGTATTTTATCTAGTAATACTTCTTTTTTAACAGTTTCTACATAACGGAAATTAACATCCATTTTTAAGATTTTGTCAGTGTATAATACTTTTCCAACATTAAGAGTGTTGTGTCCCATAATTTGCGAAACCGCATCTGCTTTTAAGCCGCTTGCATCAAGAGGAGAATATCGTTCCACTAATTCGCTTAATAGGGAATTGTCACAAAATTCAGCAACGCTTTTAAGCGCAATCATTCCTGCATTTAAACCGATTTCAGGAGTTGAACCATGCGCAGATTTTCCAAAAATTACGAAGAGAAATTTGTCATCGACTTTTTCAACAGTGTATTTTTTTGCATTTCTTTTAATGAAATTTTCAAGTTGTGGATCATAACTTATGATTTCACATCTTTCAATGGCTGCATTAGTTGCCACTCCACCTTCAATTTTAATAATTTTAGGTAACTCGATTTCCCCTACCGCTATAAAATTAGTGATTCCTTTTTCGCCGAAAATAAGTGGCCAACTGGCATCAGGAGAGAAACCAAAAGTCGGTTGAGGTTTTTTGAGATTTTTAAAATAATATTTCATACAATCAGAACCTCGTTCTTCGTTTCCTCCGACGAGTAGACGGACTTGATAATCAGTTATCATTCCACTTTCTCTTAATGCTTTAAGTGCCATATATGAAGCGACAAACGGTCCTTTATCATCCGCAACTCCCCTAGCATATAAATGTGTTTTGGTTCGTCTTAATTTATATGGATCAGACGTCCATTCACCAGATGCTGGAACCACATCTGCATGTGCTAGAATTGTCACATTTTTTTCACCTTTTCCATAAAGGATTTCAACGACTTTATTGCCATAATTAGTGACTTCAAATCCATCATCCATGGCCATTTTTTCGACAGCTTTTAAAGCAGCAGTGACTTTTTTACCGTATGGATTTTGCTCGTCTACCGTAGCCTCATCATAGGTTGAATCAAAAGCGACTAATGCTCCGATTTTTTCGATTGCTTCTTCTAGATATGGACTTGTTAAAGTTTTGAATTTCGTTTGAGTTTTTGTCATTAATAACTCCTCTTTCAACGGTAAGAAATTCAAACTTTTGATCCCTCGATAAATACCAAAGGCAAGTGCTGGAGTTAAAGCGAGTGAAATTAATATTTCAAGTAATCCATTCACCGCAAAAATCGAAGATAATAAAATCCAATAATTAAATGAGGCTAACAATTCGTTATTATGATAGACAATCCAAAGTGTGCTCAACGTAATTAAAGAATGAAATAATGTGAGAATGGGTAACGCAATAAGTGTTAATGCTGTACGCAAAGATTTCGACATTTGAATTTTTCTTAAAGCGTCAAAAGTTGCTCCAGCCGCTATTCCAAAAATCACTCGAGGTAAAATCGAAACTAGAGGATTTATGAATAAGACGTCAATTGGAGAAGAAGGTAAAATGACTGCTCTAATAAAAGAGAGGACACCAAAAGTTAATCCAGCTACCGCTCCTTCTCTGATTCCGAAAAGCAAAGCAAATAACAAGACAACTACGTGAATTGTGGTAATTGAAATATTTCCGGCTCCTAAATAGCCAACTTGCGGAACCATGCTCATCACTGAAATCAAAGCAATAATAAAAGCGTTAAGCGTTAAGCGATCTATAGTTTTATTTCTCATTTCTGCCACCAATCCAATTCTTTTTAATAAGTTCGTTTAGTCCTTGATAAACTAATTCATTATCGAAAATGTAATTTTGATCAAATAATTTTTCAACAAATTTTGCATTTCCGCCAGTGACTATTTTCTTAAATGAATAGCCGAGTTCTCTTTCGATTTTAAACACCAGTCCTTTAATCATTTCGCTGTGTCCATAAACAAGTCCGCTATTCATTGCATCAATAGTATTTTTTCCAATTACTTTTTTAGGCGCTTCTAAGGCGACATTTGGCAGTAAAGAAGTGCTGCTCGTTAAAGTTTGAGAAGAAATCGTCAATCCCGGAGCAATTATTCCCCCGATATAAGTTCCAGATTGATCCAAAACCAATAGCTTTGTCGCGGTACCTAAATCAATAACTACCGAAGGATAACCATATTTATGTTTTAACCCGACTATGCCGGCGACTAAATCTGCGCCTAGTTCACTCGGATGATCAATTTTGATTGGAATTCCACTTTTTAATGATGGGCCAACTAAAAAACCTTCTTTTTTAAGAAGTTTAGTAAAAACGTTAAAAAGTGGTTTTGTCAGTGTTGGTACAACGCTTGAGACTATAAAAGTCTCAATTTTATCAACGGAAACATTTCTGTCTTTTAACAGCCGAGAAATCAAAGAATAATATTCGTCTTCGCTTTTGTTTTTTTCAGTATTGATAGTGATTTCGTGCACCAGTTCATCATCAAGGATGATACCAATGCCGATTGTGGTGTTTCCCACATCTACGCATGCTTTCATATTTTCTCCTTTGCTACAATCCCGCTGGGTATCGTGCTAATTTATTATATCGCAACTATGTTGACAATTTTGTTTTTAATTACGATAACTTTTTTAATTTCTTTTCCTTCAGTGTGTCTTTTGACTCCTTCAAGTGTAAAAGCGAGTTCTTTTAGTTCTTCTTCATCAAGATCAAGTGCAACTTCGATTGTTCCTCTTAATTTTCCATTGACTTGAACGGCCACATTGATGACGTTTTTAATTAATTTACTTTCATCATAAGTCGGCCATGATTCATAGGCGATTGTCTTATCGTGACCAAGAATTTCCCAAATTTCTTCTCCGATATGTGGAGCGACACAAGAAATCATCTTGATAAATCCTTCCATGTATGGAATATAAAGCGTTTCGCTTTTATACATTTCATTAGTGAGTATCATCATCTGCGCAATCGCAGTATTAAATTGAAGATGTTCGTAATCTTCGGTAACTTTTTTAACAGTCGCATGATAGACAAAATCAAGTTCGTGCGTATTTTCGCTGGAAAACTTTTTCCGCTGATCTTCTTCGGTGAAAAGACGGAATACACGGCTTAAGTATTTTCTTGCGCCATCAAGCCCACTATTAGACCACGGCAATGATGCTTCTAAAGGGCCCATAAACATTTCGTAAAGACGAATTGTATCGGCGCCATATTGTTCGATGATCCAATCCGGATTTATCACATTACCGCGCGATTTGGACATTTTTTCTCCGTTCTCTCCAAGAATCATGCCTTGATGAAACATTTTCTTAAATGGTTCTATCGAAGAGACGACTTTTTGATCGTAGAGGAATTTATGCCAAAAGCGAGCGTAGAGCAGATGAAGAACTGCATGTTCAGCTCCGCCGATATATAAATCAACTGGGAGCCAGTGATCGAGGAGTTTTTTATCTGCAAGAACTTGATTGTTGTGCGGATCAAGATAACGGATGTAATACCAGCACGAACCCGCCCATTGAGGCATGGTATTGGTCTCTCTAGTTCCGTGCTGACCATTTATTTCGACATTGAGCCATTCAGTAGCATGGATAAGAGGTGATTCACCAGTTCCTGAAGGTTTATATTCTTCTAGTTTAGGTAAGATGAGTGGTAATTCGTTTTCATCTACTGGAACTAGTGTTCCATCATCAAGAGTGATAATCGGAATTGGTTCGCCCCAATAACGCTGACGAGAAAAAAGCCAATCTCGAAGTTTGTAGTTAACTTCTTTTTCACCTTTTTTCAATTCAATTAATTTTTCTAAAATAATATTTTTAGCATCTTCAATATTAAGACCATTGGCAAAATCTGAGTTGATATGAGGTGCATCATCGACCATCGCTTCTTTAGAAATGTCTCCTTCAAGCACTTGAATAAGCGGAAGACTATTCTTTTTAGCAAATTCATAATCGCGTTGATCATGGGCCGGAACTGCCATCACCGCACCGCTTCCATAAGAAAATAAAACATAATCTGCAATATAAATTGGAATTTTCTTACCATTGATCGGATTAATTGCATAACTTCCAATAAAAACACCCGTTTTGTCTTTAGCAATTTCACTTCGCTCTAAATCAGTTTTTTTAGCCGTTTCTTTTCGATACTTTTCAACAGTTTCTTTTACTTCTTTGTTCGTCAAAATGTCAACAAGCGGATGCTCAGGGGCTAAACAACAGTAAGTGCAGCCAAAGAGTGTATCAAGACGCGTTGTGAAAATTTCAAAGCTTTCATCAAACCCATCGACATCAAAAATGACTTTTGCACCTTCGCTCTTTCCGATCCAATTCCGCTGCATTTCAATCGTCGAACTCGGCCAATCAACTTCATTTAAACCTTCAAGAAGTTTGTCAGCGTATGAAGTGATTTTCAATAACCACTGGCGCATCGGTTTTCGAATGACCGGAAAACCTCCGACTTCACTTTTACCATCTACAACTTCTTCGTTGGCTAGAACAGTGCCTAATTCAGGACAGAAATTCACCGGTCGAAAATCGACATACGCTAAATCTTTTTCAAATAATTTAAGAAAAATCCATTGTGTCCATTTGTAGTAATGTGGATCGGTGGTTGAAATTTCGCGGTCCCAATCATACGTGAACCCAAAAGATTTTATTTGTTTGCGAAAATTGTCTATGTTTTTAATAGTGAACTTTTCAGGGTGTTCGTTCATCTTGATCGAATATTGTTCGGCAGGAAGACCAAAAGCATCCCATCCAATAGGATGAAGAACATTGAAACCTTGCATTCTTTTCATCCGGGCGATGATGTCACTGGCGGTGTATCCTTCTGGATGCCCGACATGAAGACCTTGTCCACTCGGATATGGGAACATATCTAAAACATAATATTTAGGTTTAGAAAAATCATAAACATCGCATTTGAATGTTTTCTCTTCTTCCCATTTATCTTGCCATTTTCGGTCTATTTTTTTGTGATCGTAATCCATTTAACGCGCTCCGATAAGTTTTAAATATAACTCTTGATAAAGCTTTGCAGATTTTTTCCAAGAATTATCGGTTTTCAAAGCATTGCGGACCATTTTTTTGAAAACCACTTTATTATCATAAACTTTACGCGCGTATAAACAAGTATTGATAAATGCATCTTGAGAATAAATATCAAACATAAAACCATTAGCAATATCGCCGTTTTCGTTGTTATAACCAATAACAGTGTCATTTAATCCACCAGTTCTTCTGACGATTGGAAGCGTTCCATATCTCTCGGCAAGCATTTGTCCAATGCCACATGGCTCGAATAGAGATGGCATTAAAAAGAAATCGCTACCGGCGTAAATTTGATGCGCTAAAGTATCATTATAACCAATATAAATAGCGACATTTTGTGGATATTTAGCGCGCAATTCCTCTAATTCTTGTTCTCGTTTAGCTTCTCCACTTCCCAAAATTACAACATTGTCATTATTGGACGCAAGCGCATATGCCGCCGCTAAAACCAAATCCATCCCTTTTTGCCAAGTAAGACGCGAAACCATTGAAAAAAGTGGGCGATCTATTTTAGATAAACCCAGTCGCTTCATCAAATCGATCTTACAGGCGTTTTTGCCACTGATATAATTTCTCAAATTGAATGTTTGGGCAATTTTTTTATCAGTCGCAGGATTAAATTCGTCAACATCAATTCCATTTAAGATACCGATAAAATCATCTTCTCTTAATCTTATGACAGGAGATAAACCCATCGAGCTATCAAAAGTGAGAAGTTCTTCACGGTGAGTAGGCGAAACCGTCGTAATTTTATCAGCGTAAACAATTCCACTTTTTAATGTCGAAACCATTCCTTTAAATCTGACTTTACCGTTAAAGAATAATTCATCGTTTAAATTATAAAAATCTCCGAGAATGACTTTGTCATAAAGGCCTTGGAAAGCTGGATTGTGGATAGTCAAAACAAATTTACAATCTTTGATGTATGAATTTTCCTGCGGTCTTTCTTTAACAATACAAGGGAGCATTCCCACTTGCCAATCGTGAATATGAATCACATCAGGTTTGAAATTAATGTGTGAAAAAAGTTCTTTTGCAGCGACTGTAAAAAATCCAAACCTTTCGCCATCATCCCAATCGCCATAAATAGAATCACGTCCAAAATATTGATCATTTCCGAGCAGATAATAAGAAATTCCATCAATAGAAGTATGATAGACATCAACACGAGCCGCTCTCCACGACATCTTAACCGTGTAGGAAGTAACTTTTTTTAAAGCAATTTTTTTATTTTTAATCGTTTGGTAAAGCGGTAAGACGATAATTACCTCATCATCGGCGATTGTCAATTCTTTACTCAATGAATAAACAACGTCCGCTAAGCCTCCGGTTTTAATAAGCGGGTTTGATTCAGAGGCGATCATCGCAATTTTCATATTTTGCAAACTCTTCCTTTCGTGATGACTAATAAATTATTTTTATCTCCAATTAAGTCTTCTTGAATTTCGTTTCGTTTTTCAGTTAGAACGTATGCAATTTTACTTCCAGCTACTACGTGAGTACCGGAGAAAAGAATTGAATTTTCAACTAATGCACCTTTTTCGACAATCACATTTCGCGAAAGAATTGAATTTCGGACACGCCCATTGATAATCGCTCCATTAGAAATAACGGAGTTTTTTGTATCGGCATTAGGGCCGTATTTAGCAGGAGGCGTATCGTGTGAAGTCGTATAAATCGGCCAATCTGGTTTAAATAATTTCTGACGATTTTCATATTTTAAACAAGCAAAAGAACTGTCAAAATAATCTTGCAAAGAGAGAATCGGGAAAACTTTATGCTCGAATCGATAGGCATTGACTTTTAAATTTTCGTTGCTGACAAGCCAAGCAATCAGGTCTCTTAGTGGAGAAGATTTAGATAGCTGAACGTGTTTTTGCAAAATGCCTTCAAATTCGTTTCTATCGATAATAAAAGTATCTAAAGATACTTTAACATTATCTCTGACCTTGCTGTTTCGAACAAAACGTTTGACATTTCCTTCTCCATCGACTTCAAGAAGGCGAGATTTAGGAAATGCAGTTTTTCCATTATCAATTTCATTATAAACAACGGTGACTTTAGCGTTTTTAGCAATGTGGTCATCAATGATTTCTCGATAATCCATCGAGGCTAAATAATGCACTGGAGCGACAACGATGAGATCGTAATCTTCTCTTTCTAAAACCGCTTTATTTGCGACGATATTTGCAATATCGGTGTTAAAACTCGGCTTAGCCACTCCTTCTTCGTTATACATGATATATTGAAAACCAATTTTGGTATTGCTGATCCAAGGTTGTCCATTTTCAACATGGGAAAGAACTGAATGTGGGAATCGATGAACGAGAATTCCAACTCGATCGATTCCTGAATTAGAGAAATTAGAAAGAGTGAAGTCCATAATCGCGAAACGTCCAAGAAATGCGACCGTTCCTAAAGCTCTTGTTTCATTTAACCCCCGAATAGTCGGAGTAGTGTGCAAATCGCAGAAGGCGATAACTTTTTTATTGTGAAACATTTCGTATCCTCCTATCTAGTCACTAAGACAATTTTTTCATTGCCTAAATTAATTTCACGTCCAGCTTCGATAATTGTGTTAGGAGCGATAATCGCGTTATCGATTTTTGCTCCGCTTTGAATTACACAACCACTCATAACGACACAATTATTTAGCACAACTTCTTTTTCAATAACAACTTCATTAGAAATGACACAACCATTAATTTTTCCTAAAATGATTGCCCCTTGATTGACGATTGAAGTTTTGACATTTGCATCTTTTCCAATGAATTGAGGGACACTGTGTGTATCTTCAGTGTAAATTTGCGCACCGTGAGTCTTATCGTATAAATCGAGTTCTCCACGACCGAGCACAATGTCCATATTGGCTTCATGCAATGAAGCAATTGTTCCAACATCTTTCCAATATCCTTTAAAACGGTAAGCTTTCAGTTTTCTTCCTTTGGCTAGCATGTTTGGAATAATGTTCTTGCCAAAGTCGTGATCGCTCGTTTCGTCTTTTTCGTCATCCTTAAGTAATTTTCTTAAAATCTTCCATGAAAAAACATAAATTCCCATGGAAGCCAAATTGCTTTTTGGGTTTTTGGGTTTTTCTTGGAATTCAATGATTTTATCATTTTGATCAACATTCATGATGCCGAATCTTGAAGCTTCTTCGGTTGGGACTTCGATAACTGAAATCGTTACATCCGCTCCAGAAGAAATATGCAGATCAATCATTTCGTTGTACGTAGTTTTATAAATGTGATCTCCAGATAAAACCAAAACATAATCTGGGTTTTGGGCATCAAAAAAATCGATATTTTGAGTCAAAGAGTCAGCGGTTCCTTTATACCAAAACGCCCCTTCTTCGGTTTGGTGAGGGGCCAATGTAGATAAAAGCGAACGAACTCCGTTAAGACCCCATTTTTCGCCATTGCCGACATAGGCGTCTAGAAGTGTTGATTCGTATTGAGTCAAAACTCCAACAATGTTAATTCCAGAATTAGCGCAATTAGATAAAGGGAAATCGATAATTCGGTATTTTGCCGCAAAACTAACAGCAGGCTTTGCAATTTTCTTAGTTAAAAATTCAAGTCTTGTTCCTTTGCCGCCGGCAAGAACGACAGCAACAACTTTTTCAGGCATACTATTATTCTCCTTTAAACTCTATAAGTTTATTGTACCAAAGAAGGCTTTTCTTTTCGAGATGAAAAAAATAAAGAAGAAGATGATAACGAAATGAGTTAAAAAAATGCCTAAAGAAATTTTTTCTTTATCTTTTAAAGCGGAAAGTTTATTTTTTTTGGTATAATGTCA
>JBAYST010000006.1:0-28229 GCA_041676005.1 Bacilli bacterium
ACTGGAGTACAGGCCGCAAGCAAAAGCATTAGAGCAGGCAATACAAGTAATGATTTTTTCATTATGTTTTTTTTCCTCCTTGTGTATTGACACATATATTATATTAAAAACTTAAAATCATGTAAAGTTATTACATAAATAGAAACAGTCATACAAAAAAGATAAATAGAAAAAACAAAATTATAGTAGGATTTTGCGCTATTTATTGTAAATTACACGTTTTTCTATTTTTTCAATTTTAATTGTTTTTGTTACAAACTGCGCAAAAACAAAAAAGGAAATTGCTTTTTTCCTTTCTTGTTCGCTTTTGCTCATTAGTAAAAAATATCGATTGTATGAATAATCGCTTGCATGTTATAACAAGAAATCGTAATCGTCGAGGTTCCACTTGGAGGAAGCAAAAAGCTACATACTGTATTTTCTACTTCGCTCTTTTTTTCAAAGTTATTTCTCAGTTTGATGTAATTAGAATCATTGACGGATAAAGCAGCTTCATCGATGACGAGTTTTACTCCACCTTGAGGTCCATATAAACTCGTTTCATTGGATCTTGGTTGAGCGTGAATCTTAATCGCTTTTGCAGAAATCCCGTTTAAATTAAAAGACAAAATTCCATTTTTGCTTTCAAGAGGATGACCGATCAACAGTCCTCCATCACCCACTCCAACAAACGTTATTGTCTCAACTGAAAGAATAATCGCTCCTTCGCTCTCGTCTTGATGCATTGCCGCTAAAACATCGTCTTGTTCACTATAATAAGCACCGACATTCAGGTTCGTATTTTGACAATCGATTGTCTTTTTATTTGCGTAATCTCCGAGGGTGATATTGTCCCCATCATAATAAGAAATATCTTGAGATGAAGCCGGCTCACTAGAATCATTTGGAGCGAAGATTGAATATTCACCTGGATCATTTTCAAAAGCAACACAACTCGTCAAAGTGAGAAGGCCTAAAAGCATGACAGGAAATGCGAATTTAAATTTCATAAAAATATTATACCTCAATATTTGGTAAAATTTCCTCAACTTTAAATTGAAGTGTTTGAGAACCTTTATAAGAGTGGAGATTCATTCTTCCGGTCAAGTCAACATAAGGACGGTCGATGAGCATTGTTTTACTGATGTTGAAACCGACGAGTTTGGTATTAAAAGAAAGCGAAGTCATGATGTGTTCTCCAGTTTTAGAAAAAGTGAATGAAGATGTTTTTAAACGCTCAAGAAGAAAGAGCGGTGATTTCCATTCTTCTCCAAACGGAGCAAGGGTTTGGACGATTTCATAGTTTACAAAATTGACATCGATGAGTTTGAGTAAAATCGTTTCTCTACTAATGACGTATGGAGGATGCTTTTTAGCAATTTCTTTAAAACGCGCGCTAAAACCTTCTAAATCTTTTTGCGCGATCGTAAGCCCGCCCGCAAGCTCGTGTCCGCCTGAAGTAATAGTGAATTGCTCTACACCTTCAAAGGCTTTGACAATATTAAATCCTTCAAGCGAACGACAAGATCCTTTTAAAATACCTGGGTTAGTCATGTCTTTCGTAAAGACCACAACCGGCTTGTGGTATTCATTTAAAATCTTATTTGCAACGATTCCGATGAGACCTTCATCACAATCGACTAAAGCGATAATCGCATCATCACTTTCATCGAAAGCTTCTAATCCATCAATCGCGATTTTACTTTTAGCTTTCCGCTCTTCGTTGACGCTTTCAATCCATGTGTAAAGTTCTGAAATCACTTCTTGATCATTAGAGGTAAAATAAGTGACAAGACGGTTGATGTTCGTGTTTTTGATCACTCGCCCCACTGCATTTATTTTAGGTCCGATTTTCATTCCGATTGTCGTCTCATCAAAATCATTGCCTTCACTCATCAAATCGAGATTTTTAAATTCTCCAAACTGAAAATTTTTAAATGTATAACGGAGAATGTCCCGGTTATAGCCTTTTAAAGGCATCATGTCTGTGACAATTGAAATCGCTCCTAAAGTCATCAAATATTTGTCATACCTTCCTAATAAGGCTGTCGCAAACATAAACGAAACAAAACCTGCGCTTGTTTTTAAAGAAGGAAATTTTGAAAACTGTGGATGAATGATCGCTTCTACGGTAGGCAAAGTTTCTCCTTTTTCATGATGGTCAATGACGATTATTTTCATTCCGTGTGCTCGACAATATTCAAGAGCTTCTAATGCACTGATTCCATTGTCAACAGTGATGAGAAGGTTGTAACCTTTGGCAACGATTTCTTTTGCTTTTTGAAGGTTGATTCCATAACCATCTAAATAGCGAGAAGGAATATAGTAATTGACTTTATAATCTAGATGCATAAAAGCCTTGACGATAATTGAAGTCGACATTACTCCATCTGCGTCATAATCTCCATAAACGATGATTTTATCTTTCTTTTTCATCGCTTCCAGCACGACTTTAAGCGCTTCTTTCATTCCATCAAAATCTTGAGGGTTTGGCAGATCTGCGATCGAAATATCCCGAGTTAAAAATTCGTATTCTTCTAAAGAAATATCGTAGTATTCAAGCAATTGATTTAAGAAATTTTGTTCGTCCATAATTTTAAGAAAAAGGCTACCGACAAAGTAGCCTTTATTTTTAATCGTTTATTCCGATGAAAATCGCTTCTTCGGGCTCCGCAGATTTTTTTGTTTTGACTTCAAGCTTTTTCTTTTTCTTCGGTTTGGCAATTTTGATGTTAGTCCGTGAGAACCATTTGAAGAGCAATTGCGCTAGAGGTCCAAATAAAGTGGTGACAAATAAAGCGCCTAAAGCAATTCCAATCAAAACGAGAAGATAGATGAGCGATGAACCTGAAGGTCCAAAGCCAAAGAAGTCAATTGCTAAATATCCAGCTAACAAGCTGACAAGTAAAATCGGAGCAAATGCTAGCGAGTTCGCTTTAGACATGATTTCATTTCGTTTTTCATAGGAATTATCTTTAGAACGGACAAAGTCATCTTTGGCCATTTCTCGATCTTTATCCATGAAGATAACACTCATCAGTAAAGTGATGAAAATAACTAAAGGTAAAGCGAATATTGCCGTTTCAGCAACAATGACTCGAGTTAAAACGTAAAACCCGAGAGTCACAGCACCGGTTAAGGCGGTGATAAGAAGAGAAGTTAGTCCGCGTGAAAGTCGATAACGGAGCAAGAAATAAAGAGTTAAGAAGCCAACTGCGATACTCACCGCAGAGATCACCCATCCAGATTCAGGAGTAGTGATAATCATTCTTTCTCCAACTTTAAAAGACGCAGTCGCAATTGTGTCATCGGTTTGCGTTTCAAAGTATTCGCGGAAAACATTTTCTAAAGTTCCTTCAACGCGAATGTCTCGATAATCGATATAACCATCGACATCTAGAGCAAGAGTGGAATCGAGTTTAGCGACGTAATAAATGTAAGTGACTTCGACAGTGCCGCTTTCTTCTAATTCAATTTCAGTTCTTCGATATTCGGTTTCTAGTTCGTAAGAAATGAGTTTAGCATCACCACTATTACCATTTATGTAATAAAAGGTATTGTCGAGTACTCCTCTTACATAAGCAGAATCTAACGCCGTCGGGGTCGTTCCTTCAGAAACATTGATTGCATGTGTTTCAAAATAAACATAATTGTATTCGGAGTGATTTTTTCCATGATTGAAAAGTTGACCTTGGACCGCGCCAAAAGAAATCATGGCAATCGTCGAAGCTAAAGCGATGACAATAGCCGCGATGCCAATTGGCTTTTTCTGTTTGGTGAAATCTTTATCTTGATATGGACCGAAATAGCTTTGTTTTTCTTCATTCATCAAATCTGGAATTTTCTTTTGATCGACTCCAATGATTTCATATTTGCCGATGAATTTGGTCGTATTGGTGAGTAACCACATCATTCCTTTTAGTCCAAGTGTATTGAGCAGTAATGAAACCAAACCACCAAAAACTGCAGCGGCAGCAAAGGAAATCATCGCTGTTCCACCTAACCAATAGATGACCGCTCCGATGACGATTAAAGCGACATGAATATCGACAATCGGAAGAAGAGATTTTTTGCTTCCTTCAAAGTTTGCCTTTTTAAGGCTACGACCGCGATAACATTCCTCTTTGACTTTGGTCATATAAATAATTCCACTTGAAATAGAGGCGATGATCACAGCGATAAAGCCAATGATTCCAGATAGAGTTAATTCAACAGAGAATATCAAAGAGAACAATAGACCGAGGAATGAACTGCCGATGGCAAATGTCGTAATTGTCACAGCCCCCCAGCGGTAAAAGACGACGAGTAAAAGAGTGATGATCGCAATTCCAATAATCCCTGCGATCAATGTTCTAGACCAAGCAATCGTCGCTTTCGTTCCATAAGAAATCAAACTTTCGAAATAAGCGGGAACGATATTTTCATAAATGAATGTCACGTTATAATCCAATTTCTCTGAGTTGAGTAAGTTTGTATAAAATCGCGCTTTGTTTGTCGCATTTTTAATATCTGTATATGATGTATTACCATCACCGTCAGGATCGACATCGATCGCAGAGGCAATGCTTTTTTCTGTATCGTCAAACCAAATTTGTCCGATATCGAATTTGATTAAAAGTTTCTCGGCTTTTTTTGCATTGTAATCTTCATTTCCAGAGATCATTTCCGAAAATCGATCTTCTCCTTCAACAAAGTTGTAGGCTAAATAGACATAAGTTTTGCCTTCTTCTTCATCATCATTAGCAGGACGAGCATTTTTTCGACCGCTAATCGGGCCATCATCATCGGTATCATTAATTCTTTTTGCTTCCTCGATGACGGCTTTAAAATTCTCATTTTCATAATCTACAGGGATGACAACGGTTGGATAATCTCTAATAAAATCGATATAAATCTTTTCAGAGGTCAAAAATTCATCACCGGTCGCATAAGTGTTCGTTTCAGTTCCTAAAGCAAAAACCCCATTGAAGGAAAGGAAAGTTTTGATTTGAAAATAATTTTCTTCGGTTTGTTCGGATAAAACGACTTTGATCGTATCGTTGCCAATTGTTGTGATGTCATAATTGCTCACTTGAGCAGTTTTGAGTCTTTCTTCCATAACCGCTGCAATTTCTTTTGCCGCTTGAGGATTATCTTCAAGTGCCGGATGGTCTTCAATAGAAGTCGTATCGCTTAAACGGTAGACCAGCGCTCTTCCATCTGAGTATTCAATATTGCTCTTAGATTGGACAAAAATAGATGTGACAGTTGCCCCTATCATCAATAAACCAGAAACCGCTAGGGTTAGATATGCAATAAAACGTTTCATAATTGTGTTATCCTTTCGTCTAGGAAAAAATACTGCGCCCATGCGCTACCAATATAATTTACAACAATTATATATATAATTCAATAATAAATTAGGAAATCAATTCTCAAGAAAAAGACTGTTTGCAGTCTTTAACTTCATAATTTTCTTATTTTATCAAAACAGCGAACTCGGATAATCGATTTTTAAATGTCGCAACGCTTTTTCGCTGACTACGCGTCCTTTTGGAGTCCGATCGATAAAACCGATTTGAACGAGATAAGGCTCATAGACATCTTCGAGATTGGTTGCCTCTTCACCGATTGCATTTGCAATCGCTTCCAGTCCAACTGGCCCTCCTTTAAATCTTTCGACAATCGTTTTTAAATAACGGATATCGACATCATCTAAACCGATGCTATCGACTTTTAGAGCTTTTAAAGCCTTTAAAGTATGGGCCTGAGATATTTCATTTTTTCCTTCGTAATGAGCAAAATCTCGTACTCTTCTTAAAAGGCGATTAGCAATTCGCGGAGTTCCCCGACTTCTTTTGGCGATTTCTTTCGCCGCACTTTCTTCAATTGGTATATTGTAAACACGAGCCGTTCTAAAAACGATTTGTTCGATTTCATCGATTGTGTAAAAATTGATTTTTTCGGTGATTCCAAACCTCGCTCTTAATGGAGCAGATAAATCTCCAGCTCGCGTTGTTGCGCCGATTAAAGTAAAAGGTGCAAGTTCGATATTCAACGTTTTAGCATTTGTCTCTCGCGAGACGACGAGAGATAAGCTGAAATCCTCCATCGCTTGATAAAGAATTTCTTCGACGACTCGAGGGAGACGATGTATCTCATCGATAAAGAGAATTTCTCCTGGTTGCAGGTCGCTTAAAATCGCCGCTAGATCTCCCGCTTTTTCAATCGTCGGTCCAGAAATGACCCGAATCGGTCCGACCATCTCATGAGCGATGACGTGAGCCAAGGTCGTTTTTCCTAAACCAGGTGGTCCATAAAATAAACAGTGATCTAACGTCTCATTACGGTGAATCGCGGCCCCGATGAAAACTTTTAAGTTTTCTTTTAGTCTTTGTTGCCCGACATATTCTTTTAAGGTTTGGGGACGTAAAGAAATATCTTCTTCAAGTTCTTTTTGATTCGTTTTTGCATCTAAAAGTCTCGTCATTTTATTTCCTCAATTTCTTTAAGGCAAGGGCTAAAACTTGCTCCATCGATGCATTTTCTTCATTGATATCTGCTAAGACTCGGTCGATCGCAGCGACTTTAAATCCGAGTTGCTTGAGTGCTTTTTTCACATCTTCATAACGTTCGGGGTCACCTTTTTCACCCGTGATTTGTCCTTTTAAATCCAAAATGATTTGCGCAGCTGCTTTAGCACCGATTCCAGGTAATCTTTTTAAATAAGCAATATTATTTGAAGCAATTGCTTTATTAAGAGCCTCAGGAGTCGTCGCTTTTAAAGCGTTGATCGCGGTTTTAGGACCTAATCCTTTCACACCGATCAAAGAGAGAAAGGCGTCTTTTTCTAAGCGCGAAGAAAAGCCGATCAAATATTGATCATCTTCTCTTGTCACTTGGTGAGTGAAAATAAACTGCTCTTCCCCAAGAACATAATCTTCAACATGGCTGACTAAAACTTGATAACCGATTCCACCGACTTCAATGACGATGAAGTTTTCGCCGATGAATGAAATTTTTCCTTTTAAAGAATAATACATAATTGCTCCTCATTAGATGATAACGATAAAGATGATGATGAGTAAAATAAGAAACGCTGAGACCAAAGAAGATAAGATCGCTAAATCAACTTTTTTATCCATCACTCTATATATTCAAACTCAAAATCACAGAGTTTGACACTATCTCCATCTTTAGCGCCCATCTTTTCTAATTCATCATCGATTCCGACTGCGCGGAGATGAGTGATGAGCAACATCATCCCTTCATCGGTTGAAATATTCGTCATCTTATAAAATTTTTCAATTTGTTCACCACTGATGACAAATGTATGACTATCAACTCTTTGAATTGAATATCCTTTATCATCACCGAGCTCGTAGATTTTCATTCCGAGGTCGCTTTCTGAATCATCATAAAGCGGGAATGGTTTGGTCTTGGCTAAGACATCTAGGCATTTATAAACCAATTCTTCAATTCCTTCTCCACTTAAAGAAGAAATGCCTATAACTGGCTTCCGAATTTTCGTTTTGAATTTTTTCATTCGTTCAAGAGCGCCGTCTTCATCCATTTTACTAGCGACGATAATCACAGGGCGTTTGGTCAGACCAAATCCATATGATTTAAGTTCGTTATTAATCATTTTGTAATCTTCTAGTGGATCGCGTTCGCCATCCATCGAGACGAGGTGGACGATTAATCGGCATCTTTCGATATGCCTTAAAAATCTTAATCCTAAGCCTTTTCCTAAATGCGCTCCTTCGATAAGACCTGGAAGATCTGCCATCACAAAAGAACGCCCATCTTTAGAAGAGACGACTCCCAAATTTGGAGAAATAGTCGTGAAAGGATAATCGCCAATCTCTGGACGTGCCGCACTGACAACACTTAAAAGTGTTGATTTACCGACATTTGGAAAGCCAATCACTCCGACATCTGCTAAGAGTTTTAGTTCTAAAGTCAATTTTCGAGTTTGCCCCGGTTCACCATTTTCAGCAATTTTTGGAGCGCGATTCGTCGGAGTTTTGAAACAAGTATTTCCTCGTCCTCCTCTTCCTCCTTTGGCGACTAAAAGAGTTTTTCCGTCTTCATTTAAATCACCTAAAAATTTATGTTCGGGTTCTAGATAGACAACTGTTCCAACTGGGACATCGACAATTAAGTTGTCTCTAGATTTCCCATATTGATTTTTGCTTCCACCTTTTTCTCCTTCTTGAGCGATAAAGGTTTTTGAAAAACGGAAGTTGATCAAAGTATTGATCGATTTGTTCGCTTTTAAAATGATCGATGCCCCGCGGCCCCCGTTTCCTCCAGCAGGACCACCGAAAGGAACATACTTTTCTCTTAAAAAAGCAATTGCTCCGTCTCCGCCTTTGCCTGATCTGACTTCAATTTTTACTTGATCTATAAACATAGTTTAATCTTTCGCCCATATTATATAAAAAAGTGATAAAAAAGACCACATTTTTAAGTGGTCTTTAATATTTAGTTAATTATTTACTTTGCTCGTAAACGCTGACCCGGGTGCGAGTTTTTCCAACTCTTTCGTATTTGACGATTCCAGCTTTCGTTGCAAAAATCGTATCATCTCCTCCAATTTTCGTATTCACTCCAGGGTAAATTTTCGTTCCTCTTTGGCGGTAGATAATATTTCCGGCTTTGACGGTTTGGCCATCACCTTTTTTGGCTCCTAATCGTTTCGATTCAGAGTCGCGTCCATTTTTAGTTGAACCAACACCTTTTTTCGAAGCGAATAATTGGAGATTTAGTTTGAACATCATAGCGATGAATTTCCTTTCTTATTGAATTTCAATCTTGATAAATTTTTTCTTGCCTTCAGCAATTGTTTCTAATGAAGTGATGATTGTCTCGATGACGATTTCATCGTGATTAGAAACCGGACCTTTTGCGATCAATTCGGCGTCACCTTCGTTTAATCTAAAGTGGAAATTGTTCTTGCTTTCAATTGCATTGAATCCTCCGGTTAAGACCGCGCTGATGGCGGAACAGACAAGGTCTTGTCCATGTGGAGCACTATCAGCGTGCCCTTTGACCTTGAGTGAGAGGAATTTTCCAGCTTCTTTTTTAATTGCGACGTGAACCATAATTTTAAGCGTTGATCGTTTCGATAATCAGACAAGTGTAAGGTTGACGATGGCCGATCATTTTTCGAACATTGGTTTTCGCTTTATATTTGAAAACCTTCAATTTTTTCGATAAGCCTTGTTTTTCGACTTTGGCAGTTACGGTTGCTCCTTTAAGAAAAGGGTTTCCGGTTTTTAAAGTCTTATCCCCGATGAGAAGAACTTTATCAAAAGTATGAATGTCTCCTGCTTCGGCATCGATCTTTTCAATGTAAATTTTTTGACCGATTTCGACTTTGATCTGTTTACCACCTGTTTCGATGATTGCGTACATAATGTGCCTCCTATTTTGAATTTCACTAAGGACTCGCTATTGAGGCACTTCTCGTCGAGAAGTTTTAAAACCTTGTTTAGGCGGTTGTAGCTAGTGAGACGACAACGCAAGTAATATAACAATGTTATAAACAATAGTCAATATTTTATTCAAGATTCTTTATCTTGGCGGACTGACAAGTTTTAAAAGAATAATAATCATCGCCACCAATTATCAGATGATCGAGCAGTTCGATTCCGAGCTCTTTAGATTTGAGCATGATTTGTTGTGTGAGAATTATATCTTGATCAGAAGGAGATAAAAAACCATTGGGATGATTGTGAATAAGATAAAAATAAGCCGCTCGAGAAAGGAGCAATTCACGAATGATTTCTTTAAGTGAAACAAGCGACCCTTTTTCCGTCCCGACATAGAGTTCTTTTTCTTTTGTAATCCGCCTTTTTTTATCAAGTGAAATAACTAGAAAAACCTCTTGATTTAAACCGCTTAAAATCGCACTGTATTTTTGCAATAAAAACGGGGTGATATTTCCGAGATTATTTTCTTTTTCGATCTCGGTGAGATGAGCGCGATGGGCGAGTTCAAAGACAGCTGCCAGTTTAGCAGCAATTGCTTTCGATACTCCTTCATAGGCGAGAAATTGCCTTAATTCCAAGCGAGAAACTTCACCTAGCCCATGATGGTCATTTAAGATTTTCTGTGCGATTTCTAAGGCCGAATATTTTTTGGTTCCACTTGAAATTACAAGCGCTAATAACTCGTGATTAGATAAGAATTTTAAACCATATCTTTCGGCCTTTTCCCTCGGCCTTTCATAAGGGGGTAAATCTTTTATTTTACCCATTAATTCCAGGTGAATTTCCAACCGCCCGGAATTGTCGTTGTGCCTTTTTTAGAAACGAAGATTTTATAAGCGACAATTGCCGCAATCGCTACGGCTAAAACCGCCATCACCATCGTCAAGGTGATCGGCTCTCCAACTTGCTGATTGGCTAATTCTTCAAGACTCATTTCGTGTTTCATAAAAAACCTCCTACTACAAGTAAGAGGCTTGAAACTCGATTGCTAATTTTTAATCTAAGAGCCTTGATTTTTTGCTAAGTAAAAGCGTTAAAACTTGTTCGTGTTCAGCGAGTTTTTTTCTCTCGTTTTCAACCTTTTCTTTTGGAGCTTTTAAAAGGAAAGATTGTTTTTCAAGCATCGATTTTGCGCGCTTGATCTCACTTTCTTCATAGGCGATTGAAATTTCAATTTTCTTTAAGAGTTCTTCTTTATTGATTTGCTCTTTGATCAACATTGAACCGTGTTTTAAAATGCGCAAAACCCCATCCAATTTTGAAATATCTTCACTATTTAAGGTAATTTCGGTTGCAAAAGCGAATCTTTTCAAATAAATTTCAAAACCCTTAAAAAATTGTAATTGCGAAGAAATAACTAAATCGACCGGGGTGTTTGGAGCGAGTTTATTTTCAATTTTATAAGTTCTTATTTCTTTAATTGCGTCAAGGAGTAGCTCGACTTTATCATCATCTTTTTTATCGATTATCTTCGCTTCAAATTTCGGATATGTTTCAAGTGCAATAGATTGAAGATGGTTTGGAAGATTGAGATAGATTTCTTCTGCGATAAAAGGAGTGTATGGATTGATCATAATCAAAATGTTTTTTAGAGCTAAAAAGAGAACTTGTAAAGTGTTAGATCTCGCCTTTTGATCTTCGCTAGCCAATGTTACTTTGCTCATTTCTAGATACTGTCCACAAAAATCATCATAGACAAAATTGTAGAGATGATTCGAGGCTGCATTGAAGTCATATTTATCCATGTTATGCGTGACATTTTTAATCGTTTTTTGCAGGCGATTAATAATCCATTTATCAAGTGGAGAAAGACTAGAAATCACCAATTTTTCTTCTTTAAAATCTTCAGGTAAAATTCCCAAAATATATCGTGCGGCATTCCAGATTTTGTTGAGATAATTAGCACTTGCTTGTAACTTTTCTTCACTATACCGCATGTCTTGCCCGGGAGTGGAATTGGTCGTTAAAAAATAACGTAATGCATCTGATCCATATTGTTCAATCAGTTCCATGGGGTCCACTCCATTGCCGAGTGATTTAGACATTTTTCGTCCCTGAGAATCGCGGACTAAACCGTGAATCGTCACTGTCTCAAATGGTCGTTTAGAAGTGTTCTCTAACGATTGGAAAATCATCCGTGAAACCCAAAAGAAAATGATGTCATAACCAGTGCACAAAACGCTGGTTGGAAAATAGCGTTTATAGTCATCGGTTTCATTAGGCCAACCAAGAGTAGAAAATGGCCAAAGCGCACTTGAAAACCAAGTGTCTAAAACATCGCGATCTTGTTCGTAATTCTCAAGGTCAAGAGGTGGATTTTCGCTGACCATTAATTGACCGGTTTCTTTATGATAATAAGCGGGAATTCGATGTCCCCACCACAGTTGTCTAGAGATGCACCAATCTTCAACATTTTCCATCCAACGGGTTAAAACATTTTCAAAACGCGCAGGTATAAAAGTGACTTTATTTTTCGTCTTTTGATTTTTTAGGGTCTTCTGCGCTAATGGTTTCATTTTGATAAACCACTGTTTAGAAATCATCGGTTCGACGATTGCCCCACTTCGTTCTGAATGACCGATTGGATGAATGATCTTTTCAATTTTGAATAAGTCCCCATTTTCTTTAATTTCAGCGACGAGAAGTTTTCGACACTCAAATCTGTCGAGCCCTTCATATTTTCCAGCTTCTTCGTTCATCGTCGCATCTTTATTCATGCAGACGACTTTTTCTAAACCATGTTTTTCACCTAATGTAAAATCATTTGGATCATGAGCTGGTGTGCATTTCATCGCCCCAGTTCCAAAATTCATATCGACATATTCATCTCCGATAATCGGAAGTTGCTTTCCATTTGCAGGATTGATCGCTTTTTTACCGATCAACTTTTGATATCGCTTATCAAGGGGATTGACAATTAAGGCCGTATCACCAAACATCGTCTCAGGACGCGTGGTGGCAATAACTAAAATTTCATCACTATCGACTACTTTATATTTAAAGTAATAAAATTGACCTTTTACATCTTTATGAATGACTTCGATGTTAGATAAGGCAGTCATTTGTACTGGATCCCAGTTTATCAGTCTTTCACCTTGATAAATCAAACCTTTTTGATAATAAGAGACAAAGACTTTATTGACGGCGTGATTCAAGCCCTCATCAAGAGTGAATCTCTCTCGTGTATAATCTAAGGCTAGACCGAGTTTAGCCCATTGTTCGTGAATTCGATCACTATAGTGATCTTTCCATTCCCAAGTCTTTTTTAAAAATTCTTCCCGGGTGATAGTTTTGATATCGACTCCTTCATTTCTCAATCTTTCCATCACTTTAGCCTGCGTAGCAATGCCAGCGTGATCCATTCCAGGAAGCCATAAGACATCAAAACCTTTTGCTTTTTTATAACGGGCGATAATATCTTGAATCGTCGTATCCCAAGCATGGCCTAAATGGAGCATCCCAGTGACATTAGGAGGCGGAATAACCATTGAAAAAGGAGGTTTACTTTTATCTAGCGCAGTGAAATAACCGTGGGCTTTCCACTTCTCGTACTTACCTTCTTCGACCTCTTTAGGGTCATATCTTTTTTCTAACATCGAGGTGTCCTCCTTATAAAAAATAAAAACGTCCGGGAAAGGACGTTATTAAACGCGGTACCACCTTTATTCGCCATCATCGATGACGCTCTTGAAATCGTTAACGCCGAATTACGCAATGATTAATTGGTCCGAACAAAGCGACTTCGGAATGATTCCTTGTCCCTTTTCCACCGTCTGGGACTCTCTAAAAAGAAAGCGCATTCTTACTACTTTTTGTTCTTAGGACAATTTGATTATACCAATTTCAAGGTTTTATGCAATAAAACTATTACGCGAGGATTTTTTCGATCCACATCTTGAGTTTTCCTAAACTCTTTTTGTTTTTGATTGAAACCGCGATCAAATCTTTTTCTTCTTCGATTAGCGAATGATTTTTTAATTCACGAAGCGTCGCTGCTTTTTCCTTTTGATTCACTTTATCGCTTTTGGTTAAGACCAAAATAAAAGGAAGTTCACTTTTTAAGAAAAAATCATGGAGCAATAAATCATCTTCATTAGGAATTCGCCGAGAATCGAGCAAGAAGATGACTCCTTTTAATTTCTTTGAAGTCATAAATAAACTATTCATCATCGTCTGAAAATCGACGATTTCTTTTTTTGGGGAAATCGAATAGCCATATCCAGGAGCATCGATCAGATAGAATTTTTGATCGACATTGAAGAAATTGAGTAATTTCGTATGTCCTGGTTTAGAAGATGTAAATGCAAGACTTTTATGGTTTGCTAAAGCATTGATCAAAGATGACTTCCCAACATTTGAACGTCCGACAATTAAAATTTCATCTAATACGGAGTCTTTGGGAGCCTCAAAATATGTCGGTGCGCTTTTGATGAAAATCACGTTTTGGAAATTGATCATTTTATTTATCTACCAAGGCGACCTTTAAAGCATCATCGACTTTTTTCATAAAGATGATTTTCAAGGCTTTTTTCACTTCTTTAGGTAATTCATCAACCGCTTTTTTGTTTTCATCAGGAACGACAATGGTCGTGATTCCACTTCTTAACGCAGCTAAAGATTTTTCTCTTAAACCACCAATAGGTAAAGCATTACCTCTTAAGGTAACTTCGCCTGTCATCGCGACGTTAGGATCCACAGGTTGATGGCCTAAGCAAGAAATAATTGCGGTAGTAATCGCGACACCTGCACTTGGTCCATCCTTTGGAACGGCTCCTTCTGGAACGTGGATGTGAATATCATTTTTGGCAAATAATTCGTTATCGATTTTATAGCGATCAGCATTAGCTCGGACATAGTCTAGAGCGATCGAGGCTGATTCTTTCATCACGTCTCCTAAGTGTCCGGTGAGAATCAAACCGCCCTTGCCAGGGAAGTAATTGACTTCAATCGGTAAAATGTCTCCACCGTATTCGGTATAGGCTAAACCAGTGACGACACCGACTTGTGGTTCGACTTCTTTTTTCGAATTTTCAAAAATTTCTGTTCCTAAAAATTCGACGACTTTCTTTTCGTCAATATCAATCGTCTTGATCGATGGATCTTTGACAATCGAAACGACAACTTTTCTGAGACAAGAAGCGATTTTTCTTTCTAAATCACGAACTCCCGCTTCGCGGGTGTAATGCTGAATGATATAGGTGATCGATGGATCTTTAATTTTTGCTTGTTCTTTTTTTAAACCATTCAAAACGAGTTGTTTTGGAATGAGGTGCCTTTTAGCAATTTGAACTTTTTCGAGTTCGGTATAAGAATTGACCTCAATTAGCTCAAGACGATCTCTTAAAGGTGCTGGAATATTTTCTAAATAGTTTGCCGTGCAGATGAATAAAACATCACTGAGATCATATGGCTCTTCTAAATAGTTGTCATTAAATGCAGTGTTTTGTTCTGGGTCTAAAACTTCTAATAAAGCAGAACTCGGATCACCTTTATAACTTGAGGCGAGTTTATCGACTTCATCGAGGAGGAAAACCGGGTTGACCACCCCCGCTTTTTTCATTCCAGAGATAATTCTTCCAGGCATCGATCCGACATAGGTCCGACGATGACCACGAATTTCGGCTTCATCACTCACCCCTCCTAAAGAAGCTTTGATGAATTTTCGATCGAGCGCTCGGGCAATCGATTTGCCAAGCGAAGTCTTTCCACAACCAGGTGGGCCATAAAAACATAAAATCGGTGATTTCAAATTACCGGTCAATTTTTTGACCGCTAAATATTCGACGATTCTCTTTTTCACTTTTTCTAGTCCATAGTGATCTTCATCGAGAATTTTTTCGACATTTGCTAAATCTTCATTGTCGATCGTCCTTTGATACCAAGGAACCGCCATCATCGTTTCAATATAGTTTTGAATGAGTGAAGCTTCTAAAGAAGCTGGAGGCATCATTTCGAATTTCTTCAATTCGGATTTGATTTTTGCTTTGACGTGCTCTGGATAAGGATTCTTATCGAGATCTTCTAAAATCTTATCGGTTTTTTCTCCACCGATCGCTTCATCTCCGAGCTCTTTTTTAATCGCTCGCATTTTTTCTCTTAAGAAATATTCTTTTTGCGATTTCTCGGCAGATTCACGAACTGAATCATGAATGCGGCGTTCGATTTCACTATTTTCTTTTTCGCCTGCTAGGGCATTTAAAGTGATTCCGACCAAAGTCTCGATCGAATTGGTTTCAAGAGCTTTAGCCTTGATTTCTAAAGACGTTTGTAAAAACGCTAGAAGAGAATAACATAAAGCGGCTAAGTCATCGGTTTTACCGATTTGATTGATTAAAGTTTTGGGCATCTTTGCCATAAGATCAGGCATCGAATCTAAGGTTTGAGTGATGATTCTGGCGAATTGATCTTTTTTTGCAGTTTCGATTTGATCGAGTTTTAAGACTTTTCCATCACAGACATAATATCCATCTGTTTCATGAAAATTATTGAGTTCGACTCTTTCAGTTGGCATGACGCGTAAGCGCGTTGAATCTCCGTGAGCGTTAGCAGTCGTGATTCGACAGAGCACTCCGGTTTGATAGATATCTTGAAAAGTCGGATTTTCGACATTTGGATTGATTTGCGATGTGATAAAAATCAAAGAATCTGCAGAAAGACGCGATGCGTCAACTGCGTTGATTGAAATTTTTCTTCCCGCTTCAATCGTCTGCGGACTTCCGGGGAAAAGGATGAGCTCTCGGGTGATGAGAAGCGGTAATTGTAATGTTTCTGGAAGATTTTTTTTATCCATTAACTTTTCTCCTTTCTAGTTTTGAAATTGATTAGTTGTTGAATTTAAATAAGAGATCTTCAGTTTGTCCGAAACGGATTTGTGTTCTGAATTGCTCTTTTTGTGGTTCAAGGGCTTTTTTCACTTCTGAAATTTTCATTTTGTACATATCGGCGATTTTTGCGTATTCGAGTTCGAGTTCCGCTTCACCGATGACGATGTCTTCTAAGGCAGCAATCTCTTCGATGATCGCAACGTTGCGGACTCCGACTTCGCTTTCTTTGCGTAAGGTTTTGAGGAATTCTTCTTCGCTTTGACCGATGATTTCTAAATATTGTTCAATTGAGAATCCGGATTGTGCCATTTGATTTTCGGTATCTCTTCTTCTTGCTTCGACGTCGCTTTCAATAATCGTATCAGGAATTTCAATAGTTGAATTCTTTGCGATTTCATCAAGGAGTTTGTCAAGATATGCTTTCTTAAGCGTCTTTCTTTGTTGCTCTTCGAGTTCAGCGCGTTTATTTTTTCTTAATTCTTCTAAAGTGTTAACACCGGTAAGACCTAATTCCTTGATCAGATTTTCATCGAGTTCGGGAACTTTCTTTTCTTTCACTTCGTGAATGACGGTTTTAAAAGTCGCTTTTTTATTGGCGAGGTGTTCGACGTATTTTTCTGGGAATGTCACTTCGACATCAAAAGCATCTCCTGCTTTATGTCCGACACATTGTTCTTCAAAGCCAGGGACAAACATCCCGCTACCGAGTTCGAGTTCGTAATTTTTAGCGTTTCCGCCTTCAAAGGCTTTTCCTTCAACATAACCATCGAAATCGATGATCACGGTATCTCCTAAAGCGGCAGCACCTTCTTTAAGAACTAAGGTCGCATTACCTTCTTTTAATTTTTCAATCGCAAGATCGACCTCTTCTTCTTTGACATCGACGTTTTGATGTCCGATGTTTAAATCTTTATATTGACCGAGTTTCACTTCAGGCGCAGTTGTGATTTCGAATTTGACTTCTAAATCTGTATCTGAAAGTTTTGTCACTGAAATTTCTGGTCGGGCATATGGGACGACTTTATCTTCTTCGATAATCGCTTTATATGCATCAGGTAAAAGCAAGTTAATCGCTTCGTCCATCAGTTTGTGCTCATCGATTTGCTTTTTGATCAAATTTTCAGGAGCTTTGCCTTTTCTAAATCCATCGATTTTAACTTCTTTAGCGAGTTTGGCATAAGCCTTTTTTTGCGCTTCTTTCCACTCCTCATTTGTAAAGTTGACAAAAACTTCGGTTTTGCAATGTTCTAATTTTGTTAATTTTCTTTCCATTATTGTTTTCTCCTTAACCTATTTAGCAAAATGAATTATATATTATATAAAATGACTTCACAAGTCAAACACTTGAATCAACTCGAATATCAAATTTATTCTCACCTTAAACTCTTAGAATTGGGCGATTGATTTTTCTAATTTTTCGATTAACTTTAAAATGTCATCGCAATCTAGATGTTTATTTAAACATCTTTTCTTCAATGGTTCAAAGGTTTTAATTTCGAGATAACGAAGTGAAATTTCTAGTAGAGCTTCGAGCATCTCTTCGTGGTTGAATTCGACCTGGCGCGGATAAGAATAGATGATATAAGAAGATAGGATGCTGATCGAGTTATCGATAATCACTGGATCTTTATATCTTTCAGTCATCTTCTGAATCACTTCTTTTAACTCTAGTGGCGCAAAAGGCGGCTTTAAATCTTTTGGAACTACTTCTAATAACCCTTCTTCATGTAGAAAACGAACTTTTTGATCCCATTTTTTATCGACGAGAGTCATAAGAGTGAAAGAGCGGATCGATTGTTTAGCGTGCTTGAGCATGATCGACTCTAAATCCTCTAGATAAGGACGAAGGTCTTTATCTTTTAAACTTTGAAGACCGGCGAGGACAAACTCTTCTTTTGGGCTTTTTAAATATTCGTGAATCTTTTCTTCATCTAAGGGTCGATGAGAATAATTTTCTTTTTCAGCTTTGGTGATAAGAAGTGCAAGGCTTTTTAACCTCTCTTCTGCTTCTTGAGAAAAATATGGGAGTTCTTCATAATATTTGAGTTGCTTTTTAGCATCTTCAAATCGTTCTAAAGAAATGAGTAATTCGATTTCGATTTTCATCAAAATCGGTAATTGTCCCGCTAATATTTCTCGATGTTTTTCAATTACTTTTAACGCTTCAAGTGGTTTATTTAAAGCGACAAAAGAAGCAATCCGATAAAATAAATCACTTGGGATTGATGTATTTTCTGTCAGCTTGATGACGAGTTCATAATTTTTCTTATCGACTAATGTCTTTAATGAATCCATCGTTTTACCACTTTTCGTAATGAACTTTCTTCTCTTCAAGAAGAGGTTTGTCTTTTTTGAATTCGCTAAAAACTTGTTTATCTTTTTCAAGCGGGTAACCAAAAGTGATGATTGTGTGCGGAATAATATATTTCGGTAAGTCAAACAATTTTCGTTGATGATTCATCTTTTTTTCGTTTGGGAAAGTTCCGATAAAGCAAGTTCCGATTCCGAGTTCGTGAGCAGCTAAAACCATGTTTTGAGCCGCAATGGTACAATCGACTTGCCAGAAATTTCCGACGGACAAATTAGCGTCTCCTAAAACGAGAATTGCCATTTTCGCATCGAGTAAGGGCGAGGAAATAAACACTCCTAAAAACCCAGCCATCTTTTTAAGAGTCTCTTTATCTTGAATGACAAGAAATTGCCAATCTCTTTTATTTTGTGCACTCGGTCCGGCTTGACCGGCTTTTAAAATTGACAATAAATCTTTTTTTGTTATTTCTTGATTCGTGTATTTACGAATGCTTTTTCGCTTCATGATCGTCTCGATAGTTTTCATATTTTGCCTTGCGTTAATTATATATTAAAATCGTCAAAAACGATAAATAAAACTTCGAGAGTTCTATTTAAATCCGCTGCTCGAAAAAGAAAAACCGACCTATATTTTCTGAGTCAGATTAGTTAGCCAATAAATTGGCTCTTTTACAAATCAAGCATATCATTTGTTATTTTTAAAGATTTTCAGTAACATAAAAGTGTGTATACATAAAGTTATCTTTATGAGAAAGGAAACATACAAAATAATGGAAGAAAATACCAATTTCAAAATGCCGTTAATCGGCGAAAAAGCCCCTTCGTTTGAAGCAGTCACGACCCAAGGAGTGATTCACTTTCCGGAAGACTATAAAGGCAAATGGGTCATCTTGTTCTCCCATCCAGCAGATTTCACCCCAGTCTGTACGACTGAGTTTATGACTTTTGCCGCGATGGCCAAAGACTTCGAGGCTCTCAATGTCGAGCTCATCGGTTTATCCGTTGACTCACTTTACGCCCACATCGCTTGGCTAAGAAAAATCCAAGAACTCGAATGGAAAGGTTACAAGAATCTTGAAGTCAAGTTCCCACTCATCGAAGACATCAAAATGGATGTCGCATAACGCTTTGGAATGATTCAACCTGGACAATCGACGACTCAAGCAGTTCGCGCTGTCTTCTTCATCGATCCAGAAGGTGTGATCAGAACTATTCTTTATTACCCACTCGCACTTGGAAGAAACTTTGATGAAATCAAACGAATTGTCATCGCTTTACAAAAAGCCGACAAAGACAAAGTCGCACTTCCAGCCGACTGGCGACCAGGCGAAGACACGATCGTCCCAACTCCAGGCTCCTGCGGAACCGCAAAAGAGAGAATGGAATATAAAGGTGATGACCGTTACTGCTTAGACTGGTTCATGTGCTTCAAAAGAGAAAAGAAATAATCCACCACCTTTTCTAAATTAATCCGCATTACGTATGCGGATTTTTTTATCTTCAAAAATGTTAAAATGAATTCATGTTCATCGCTTTAGCCTTATCGATTACTCTAGCCGTTGAAACTTTGGTTTATAACTTTTTAAAACCGTGGAATTTGAAATTGTTTTTAATTGTTATTTTTATAAATGCTTTATTAAATCCATTGATGAATATCGTTCTTTTGCAATTCAGAAATTTTGGATCTTATCTGCAATTTTTGTTCATCTTTGAAATTCTCACTTCTTTAATCGAAGCGACTGTTTTATTCATCTTTCTTAAAAAGGATTACCTTCGGATTTTAAGAGTGGCTTTTTTGGCGAATTTAGCCTCGTTTCTCACTGGAGATATTTTAAATCATTTCATTATAAATGAAAAAGGAGCCCTTGTTGGCTCCTTGATCTTCATGGTTTTCACTTCGATTTTATTAGTTATCGACATTTTTATTTCTCACCGCTTTGACAATAAAGATAATTCCGATTACCAATCCCGCAATCATCAAACCGAGGGCAAAAATGCCTCCTATCACAAATAATCCGGCCATAATTAGTCCTTGAAAAAGTCCGTCTAAAAATCCATCGCCACTATATTTTCTTCCTTTGATAAAGACGATATTATCAATCTCGATTTTGTCTATTTCTAAATTTAAAACCGATTCAAAAAGTATAGATCCTGTTTCTTCATTTTGGATATATGCTTCAAAAGTCTTTGTTTCACTACTATCGTAAGTAATGTTGACTAAAGGAGTGTAATGGTAGGCGGAATCATAATCCATTTCCGCTGTAAATTGATATGTATAAATCGCTAATCCGGAATATGAATCGTAATAACTTAATTCTTTGTTTATCGATGAAAAATTTGTGGCAATTATACTCGGATCGACATCATCTTCTTGAAAAGCATAACATTTGAGTTTTAAACCACTTGTACTCAAATCAATATCAAGTGTAAAAACTAGATCATGAGAACTGTCAGGTTTAAGATAAATGTTTGACCTCGAATCAGCCGAGTTATAAGTTAAATGAACATTATTAGAACCAGTCATCAATTCAACACTACTTAAATCGATGTATCCTTGACCGGTGTTTGTCAAAGTCGTTTCGTATTTAAATCCAAGACCTGGATTGCCTTCATCGACAGCAGATTTAACAAACGCGGTATTGCTAAAATCTTCATAAAACGATGGATACGCAAATGGCGAAGGAGAATTCGCCATTAAATATGGAAGCCCTAGTAATAAGATCGGTAATATCCTTTTCATCTTCTTCATAAAATCACCTTCTCTAATTAGTATATCATTTGTCTATTCACAGAATAAGAAAATACATTTACGCGTTTAAGTTAATGACGATTAAAACGCGAGCTTATTTGTTTTTTGTGTTCATATAATTCTTCTTCGGTTGCTACAAATTTATCTAATTTGTCTCTGATCTCTTCAACTTCTTCTAAAGTTAGTTTCTCGTCTTCCAAACTTCGATAATAATGTATAAATTCATCAAGAGCGAATGTCTTGGGAGAATAAAGTTCGCTCCTATCTTCTATTTCGATAAATAAAACAATATTGAACACATCAAATTGATTATCCAATTTCTTTTCTAAAGCTATGCGATGTTTTTCGTTTTGTAAATAAGGATTTCTACGTTTTTTATCGTGAAGAAAAGGATCATCATATTTTTGAATCCAATATTCAGAATATTCATCACCGCTAATCCGGCCAACCCAATTTTTTATTTCAAGACAGAAGATTCCTTTTCTTGTGATCAAAATGTTGTCAATTTCAGTGCTGTATCCATTTTTGAGCGGTAAAAGAATATTTTTTAATAAATATTCATCATCTTTCAAAATTTTTCTCAAATATTTCTCTGCAATTCTTTCGCCTTCAATTCCTCTTCTTTCATTTTTTGGAGTGAACAATGATTTTTGTAGTCTCGAGGTGGAACTAGAACTAGATTTATAAGCGATAATTCTAACAATAATTATGATTAAAACAATCAAGATTATTAATGTAATTAAAGGTCCAATGAGAAAATCCATTTTCTAAAATTATCTTCCACTTTCAATGACTTCAGGGTATTTATACCTTGCAGTGAATGTATACGGATCGATGATAAAATTATCCTCGATTTTTCCTTGCGCCCGATAGAATTTAGGCCTTTGCGAATCCGCATCGTAAACTCGATAAATAAAATAAGATTGGGCGAGTTCTTTTGATTTATTCAATTCGTTTTTAGTGACAAAAAATTCAGTATCAACAATAGATCTGGTGGTTTTCACTTCAATTTGAATTGGAAATAAGTTTCCTTCTTGATCGATGTCAAATGATCTCACATCATAACCTAAAGTATCATCTTCTTTAGAAACCCATTCAACATTTTCGGCTTCATCATAAAAACCCAATTCTCGTAACCGATCTTGTTCATGAGCAATGACTAATTTTTCTCCTCTTAAACCAATTTTTAAGTCTTTCACGGCTTTTTTAATATAGTCGATTTTTGTTAGTTTCGGAGATGTTATTTTCTTGAATTTTTTACTCAAATCGACATATGGTTTCTTTTCTTCTAGTTTTCTTTTCACGTCATGCGGAAGTCCGTCCTCAGGATCGATTTCCCTATCAATTTCATCAATCGCTTCATCTCCAGAAAGAAAACCTGGATCATCGTCTGCAAGGACGTACTTTATGATTTCATCATAATTTTGTGGTTCCATGTGTTTAACCATGAACTCGTATGTCTGAAGCAGTTCGACTAAATCTGCATATAAGATTTCTTCATTAATTTTGTTTGTTGGGTAGTATTTAGATAAAACTGTGGCTTGTTCATATCCGTAACCGAGCTCACCTCTTTTGGTCCCTCCTAAATCGATATTTTCGTCCGAAAAAGACGTCTGTTCGATTTGCGAACGAAAATATTCTGAAACTTTTCTTGCGTTCTTATAACGATCTTTTCTAAAAATCTCGAAATGCGTGATTCCTTGAATGAGTGTCAAATAAAATCCGCTCATGTCTTTTTTAAATAAATAGACAATATATAAACCTTTTTGTGTGGTTCTTGTAATATTTCTATTCAGGATTGAAAGCCAAGGATATTCGGTTTTATTTCCTTGTCCCATTGAACCTTTGACAATTAAATCATCATTGTCAAGCATTGTTCTAATTTCATTTGGTAATGCTCGACACAATTCGTTGTAGACATCAGAGGTCGAATCCACTTTAAAATTCTTATCTTCATTGTAATTATCAAGAATATATTGAAATCTTTCTTTCATAGGTTTGTCCACCTTTCAATTTCTATTGAATTAATTATACAAAGTTTTTTACCGATAATGGCCATAAAAATATTTGCTCATTAAAAATGTAAATTATTCAAAATGATTTTTTATTAATTCGTGATTTAACGATTTGGCATCGCGAAATATTTTTGGTTTTTTATAAAAATAAAAAAAGAGGCTAATCCTCTTTTTGGTTTAATGAAACTAAATAAAAATAATTTCATTATTGTCTCCATTTAACCATTTTGATACAATTGCACCCAAGGGCTATTTTTTGTCCCCTAGTTGCATACCTTGTCCCCTAAGTTGCCTACCCTGTCCCCAATTTTGCATACCCCTACTATTTTTTAGTAGATTTTGCTTTGCAAATTGTCTTTGTTTCAACGGCTTTTAAATATATGCGTTCACATTCATCTGAGCAGAACATACTATGGTTTCCATCCAATACTCTAATAAATGGCATACCACAGCAAGGACAATAAACTCTCATAATAGGTTCAGGATAGTTTTTCAAAAAAGCTCCAACTGTAGATTTTGGAATGTTTAGTTCTTTTGAGATTTCTCCATAACTGAGTCCACTATTTCTGAGATCATATATTTTTCTTTGTTGTTCATTAGTTAACATGATCTTCACTCCTTTCTAATAAGAATGGGACCAGTAACTATTGTTTTTGACGGAATCCTTATTTTATTGGAACCGTAATAAGAAAGTTAATAACAGCGGAACATATAACGAGAATTAATTTTGCCTCATCAAAAGTTATTTCGCTTTTTTCTTTATTATTTCCATGCCTTATTCCATTTGAATCAGAAGCGTATTTATAAAGATTTTTAATTGCATCTCTTAAATGTTCATCAACATCTATTTTTGAAAATAACTGATCTGCTGCCTTGCCCAATGTCAATCCAGAAGTGTTTAAAAGTATATTAAATAACTCTTCGGTGGCCAAAATAGATTCTTTAATAGAATTTTCATAATCTTTTTTTGAATTTTCGCTCAAAAAACTGACGGATTTTTGGATGGCTTCATTCACAGAATCATATGGTGTTGTTGAGGCTTTTTCAATTGTAAAAATTTCTTCTTTATTTGTTATTTTCACAATTTTTTCATCAACAAAACGATAACCAACATACTCATTCTCAAAAGCATTGTTCATTTCTTTAAATACATTAAAATAAGATGACATGAAAAAGGCATCATAATGATTTCTACTACGGTACTGTTCAGGAGATTCATAAACAATCCCGCAAATAAACTCTACGACAGTAAGAATCGAATCATAGCTTTCGTTTTCAAAAAGATATCTAATTTGCGAAATGATTTGATCATATGAATCATGATATCGTTCATAAACATCGTTGAACATATTTTCTACGATATATTTCGCAAGATTATCTTCATCAAGCCCTAAAGATTTAACCTGAATGTTTAATATGTTGTTGAGAGTATTAAAAAGAACTGTTCTAGTTTCGGCAGTGAATTCATTTATTTGCATTTCTTTAGAAATAGATTTAATACCATTTCTATCGGAAAAGCCGTCTCGAACTCTAATTGTTCTTTTCTTGTTCATTATTTATTTCCCTTTGCTCTATTGTGAGTTTTGCATAGCATTTGACAATTTGAAATATCAGTAGATCCACCATTGCTCCACGCCGTTACATGGTCAGCATCCATTTCAGAAAGTTTGTAAATTCTCGTTCTATTTGAATCGTGCCCTAAAGCACAAAGAGGGCAATTTGAAAGTCCGGTTATATTTGCTTCATTTGTTTGCTCTCTATATTTTGTTTGTTTTACAACATCATCAAAAACTCTAATTGACAGCAACTTTGTGTCGACACAACCCCCTAATATAAATTCGAATATTCCACTTCTGTTTTTAATAAATCCATCTGAATAATATTTATCTACTAATTCATGAACCCTTTGTGGATCATAAGGAGTATTATGATAAGTTTCAAACAATCTTCCCCATTCAAGACCCTTCATCTCATTTTCAACATCAATAAAAACTGAAGAAATCCAATCGATAACAGATGTAAAGTAGGCTTTTAGTTCATTTATATTGTCATCATATCTATGAGCACTCATGTATGCATCAACGTCTTCCCTGCTTGAGCTTTTTGAAACCCATTCAAGTGCTACTCGCAAATAGTCTTGCCTATTTACTTTTCCTGAAATATATGCACTCCATTTTTGTATGTTCGCATTTCTACTGTTGCTAAATTCCTCTTTTGCCTTTGTCACGAATGGTCCAGAATATACTGAATTAGATATTTCTTGGTGATTTAATGGAATTCCTGCAATATTAATTGTTTTAAACCATTCTTTAATTTCGGTTTCTGCACCTTCACAAATATATATCGTCAATGTTGTTTTCAATATTTTTTGTTTTTGGTCTTCTGGCAAAGCTGAAAAATAATGAGGAAGGCCATTAGAATCAATTAATGGAAATTTTGAAGTCAAAAATCTGCCTAAACTAGTAATTCTTTGTTGGCCATCTAAAACTTCGTATTTATCATCATCAATTTTATTAAAGTAAATCAATCCAAGCGGATATTCTTTTAAAACCGAATGAATCACGGCTTCTTCCATTTTTTGTTCTGCGTATAAGTAATTTCTTTGATATTCTGGTTGAATAACTAATTTGCCTGACAAACCAAAAAGGCCCTTACCTTCTAATTCGTTATAAACGAAACCTTTGCAGATATCTTCGATTGTAATATCAGTTCTTAATGTCGTTTTCATATATTATTTTCTCCTAATAATAATTCTAAAAAATTGAGGTTTGCCATCAACCATAGATAAGTATTTACCTGCTTTTTTTGTTTCTTCATTATTCATTACGCTATAGCGACCAATTCCATCTATTATTTCGAATTGTTCAGGGCAATATTTATCCATGAATGTAATAGGAACACCCATTAATTCATTGTAATCAGATGGTATTGCATCTGTATATGGAATGTTTAAAGCATCATAATTATCAAATTTTTTATATTCCCCGCCTTTTAAATCCTTATGCTTACTAAATTTTAAATTATCGGCCATAGTCATTAATGGCAGTTCAACGTGCCTTCTACCATGATCAATGTTTGTAAACCAACGAACACCTTTTACTCTAATAAATTTTCTTCCGTTTTCATCTACTCTAAAACTTGCAGCATTTAATGAATAAGAATCTGGAACTTGAAATTCTCTATCTCCGCTATGTATAGAAACTCCAAGCCATGTTTTATTCTCTTTAATTAAAGGAAATACCTCTTTATATGAAATCACATTTTGATTCCCGATTATTAAGAATTTTTTATTGGCTTCAATAATCCAGGCCAAAAACTCTCTAAACAAAGAAAACGGTGGATTTGTAATAATAAAGTCCGCTTCATCTCTTAGTTTACGAACTTCATCGCTCCTAAAATCCCCGTCGCCTTCAAGATAATTCCACTCTAAATCATCTATGTCAATTGCACCTGATTTATTCTTATCTCTAGTTAATGTGAATATTTTTCCACAAATATCAGATTTTTCCGGATCATACCTTTCATCCTCTGTTTCAAACAAAGATAATTGTAATTGACCTTTGAATTTCTTGCTGTTTGTAGCATAACTTGTCGAGATTAGTTTTTTTAATCCCAATGATTCAAAATTTTGAGCAAAAAAACGGGTGAAATTGCTCCATTCAGGATCGTCACATGGAAGCAAAACAGTCTTTCCTCTAAACAAGTTTGGATCATTTTCTAAATATGCATTAATTTCTTTTTGAATATCAGCATATTGTGTATAAAATTCATCGTTTTGAGCAGCATCAGCTTTTCTTAAATCACTATTTGTCATCGCCATATTTCAACCCACTTTCTTTTATATTATATTGCAACAATAAGTCTTTTTCTTCATTTTCTTTAAAGAAAAACACTTTCGTTCTTAATAATGCATTTTTAAGATGCCTATATCAAATTCATATAGTTGAATCAGCTTGTAATAAACATCAAACGGAAGGGTTCTTTTTCCTGTTTCATATGCTTTCAGTGTATCTTGACCTATGCCTATTAGCTCTGCTACTTCTTTTCTGCTTCTACATTTATATTCTCTAGCTTTCTTAATAGCGGCGCCCACTTCTTCGTTGGTAATCTCTTCTAGATGATTAAGTTTGAAGTTTCCCACTATTTCAAGCCATGTCTCATACATATAATTGACTTCGAAGCCAGTACATAAATCATATGGAGGTATGTGACCACTAGAATAGATTTTGAGAAACTCCTTTTGATTCTCAGTTAATCTTTTAAGATAAGTTAAATAATTTTGGTACCAATAACCAGCTTCAGTAAAAGCCTCCTTATCACGTTCTGAAGTTCGTAAATTGGATTGTGTTGCTCGTCTAATTCGATGTATAGAGCCTATCCAGTCAAAGAATCCTGTATTGTTCTTTCTAAAAATAAAGTTTTTCATAATTCAATGTATTGGATAAAAAGATGTTCAATTCAAGTTGTTTTTGATGTGTCTTTCCAAAGGGTGCTTCCGTCTTACCCAAAGGTAGTTCCGTATTTCCATAGGTATATAATCGTCTAGAAAAATTAAATAAAAATATCCTTATTAAAGGATAAAAGTTCCGTTTTCCATAGGTTTTTGATACAAAAAAAGCACTTTGTGGGTACAAAATGCTTATTTTCGTCTAATGGCACCCTCGAGGCGACTCGAACGCCTGACCTACGGCTTAGAAGGCCGTTGCTCTATCCAACTGAGCTACGAGGGCATATCGCTTTAATATATTCTCATTAGAGAAAGATATTTTCAAGTTTATTCTTTGAGTTTCTTATGGAGTGCTAGAGCAACCTCATCAGGAAGAAGTTGAGACAATTCTTCAACGGACGCGTTTTTAAGCAAAGAAAGATCGGGATA
>JBAYST010000007.1:0-27986 GCA_041676005.1 Bacilli bacterium
TATTTCGGTTCGACCTTTTTCTCGAAGTTTATGCAACATTAAACATTTGAAAAAAAGCGATCGAGAAGATGGCAATATTTCTTGGCACTATATTCCAATTCAAAGAAATCTCTTTCAAAAAATTATTCTCGGTCAAACTCATGTAAATGATCTGATGAAGAAATTAGCAACTCCGGATTCTATTATTTTTATCGATACCATCAATCCCTCTTTAGTTCATTTTGCAAAGCACGCTTTAAAAAATAGAAACTTAAAAATAGTTGGAATTTGCACCGATTCACCTTCGAATATTTCTGGAACTTCACGATCATACACCACTTACTTACTCAGCCATACAAATAATTATTCTGGTTACATCGCTCTTACAAGCGGCTTAAATGAATTGTTTAATCCCAATAACTTTCCAAGCTTGATCACTGAAGGAATTGTTTTTGAAAATGCAATTGAAAAGAAGACCGAACTCGGAAAATATTTCTTTTTCGGTGGTGCTTTATTACCTCGTTATGGGGTTTACGATTTGATCAAAGGTTTTCAACTTTTTGAAAAAAGTAAAAAAGGTTACAAACTTTTTATCGCTGGGCACCACGGAAACAAGCGGATGATTGAAGAAGCGATCGGAGAAAATGAAAACATTGTTTTCTTAAATGGAATCACAATTGAAGAGTCTCTTGCTTATCAAAAAGGAGCAATCGCTAACATCAACCCTCGTCCGTTTTCTGAAGATTTAGACCGTTATTCGGTCCCTTCAAAAACTCTCGAATATTTGACAAGCGGCAACCCGACTCTTTCTGTCAAAAATAGCAAACTTCAAAAATCATTAGGAGATCATATAATTTGGATCAAATCTTCGAGTGCAAAAAATATCGATGCTGCTTTGAAACACGTTGTATCTTTGACCAAGGCTGAAAGATCGGCATTAGGTCAGAAGGCCGAGGAAAAAGTTCTCGAACTTTATTCTTTGCAGGCAACTAATGAGAAAGTTAATGATTTATTAAAACGCTTATCGTAAATGCTTTTCAATTTTGCGGGTAATAGTTTCTAAAGAAAAATGTTTTGCGTAATAAATTTGGTTCAATTCACCAAGTTTTTTTAATTCTAAGGTTGGAATAGCGGCAATTTTATCGATTGCTCTTGCTAGGAATTTCACATCTTGTCTAGCGAAAATGCCACCTTTAGATTCGGTGAGAATTCTTTTCCCGTCCCCCTCTAACATAGCGAGGATCGGTTTTGTAAATGCCATCGACATCACCAATTTATTTGGAATTGTTTTGCCGACTATTCCTTCATTTTTTAACGAAACGAATAATGCGTTCGCACCCTTAAAATAAGGCGCTGCTTTAAGCGAAGGAAGTGGCCCGTGATAAATCACTTTATCTTCAAGTTTTAATTCCGTAATTTTATTCACTAGTTTTTTACTCATCGGTCCCATACCAATGATATGAAATTTTACCAATGAGTTTTTCACCAGCTTCATCGCTTCCGGAATCATTTCTATCATTTGAATTGTTCCAATATTTCCACAATACAAAATATTAAAACCTTCACCTAAATTTTGGGTTTTAATTTTTCGAGAATTTTCAACTAATGAGGGTTGAGGAACAAAAACGATGTTTTTATCCATGATTTGAAGCGTTGTCGCAAAATATTCTTTATAAGAAGGTGAACCGATTAGAATTTCATCGCAAGCTCGATAAAGTTTTTTTGACCATGAATATAAAATTTTATATGTCAAAGATTTTTTTCTTACCGCGTTCGTGACTAAAACCGATTCGGGCCAGAGATCAACGCAATGACAAATATGTTTGACATGATGTTTCTTTTTATAAAGGTTCCCGGCCGAAAGTATGGTAACAGGGGAAAGTTGAAATGAATAGACTACATCGAATTTGAGTTTTGTTTTTCTCACCCATTTTCGCGAATTGTACCAAAACCCTAAATAATTAAAAATGATTGATAAACGTCCGCGTTTTCTTGCAGGCAAGTCAACACGATGAACTCGAACCCCGTTTATTTCTTCTTCCTTGATTTTTTTATATTCAGGCAAAATATATCCATATCCATAATTAGGGCGACCAGTGAGGACATGAACATCGTGTCCAAATTTTTGTAAGGTTTCAGCGATTTTATAAATCACAAAATTTTCAGGATAATAAAACTGAGAAACAATAAGAATTTTCATTTGAAGTAATTGTAACAAATAAAAAGACTGCTAAGTATCTTTTTAATCATTTTCAAAGCGAATGGGGTTAAGTATAATTAATGTTATGAAAAATAACATCAGATTCAATGTCGTTATAAACATTGTTCGCACAGTGGCTTTGACTGTTATTTCATTTTTAACCTTCCCTTATGTGTGTCGAGTTTTAGGAGATTCTCAACTCGGACTATACACTTGGGCTAACACTATCGCTTTTTACTTTTTGATTCTTGCGAAAATCGGACTTCCCAATCTTGCGATTCGTGAATGTGTTTTAGTGCGAGATGATAAAGAAAAACTTTCAAATAAAGCGCAAGCTTTTTTCTTGCTTCAAGGCGTGACGACTATTTTATCTTTTGTTTTGTTGATTTCAATGGTCTACACGATTCCGGCTTTTCAAAATGCAGCGACTCTTATTTTGCTTTTATCAATCAACTTCATTTCTGGAGCCTTTTCTTTTGAATGGCTTTTCATCGCTTTAGAAAAACAACTATACATGTCAATTCGTTCAATCGTCGTTTTGGCGATTGCTTCGATTTTAATTATAGCGATGGTCAAAAATCCCGATCACGTTTATATTTACGCTTTAATCAGCGCCGGGGTTACGGTCTTTACTAGCATTGCTAACATGATTTATATGACCAAATTTATCAACTTTAAAAAGACGATGCCCTATAATTACAAACAATATTTAAAACCACTTTCGATATTGTTTTTACTTTCTGTCATCCTCGCTTTATATAATCAAACTGATTCTTTTATTTTAGGATTGCTCGACGAGAGCAAAGTCGAAGTTGGAAGTTACGCTGTTGGAATAAAAGGAGTGGAAATCATCATTGGGATTTTAGCATCTCTATCAACTGTTTTCGTTCCCCGCAGCACTCATTATTATTCGCTTGAAGACAAACGGTTCTTTAATAATTTGAACGTTTACTCTGCAAATATTTGCTTTTTTATCGTTTTACCGGCGATCGTAACGATGGGAGTGATGTCTGAAGAACTAACTTCTATCATCGCCGGAAACATCGGTTATGAAAGCTCTTCTATGGTTTTACTAATCCTCATAATGATGATGCTTACCTACTCTTTAGGAGATATCATATACGGTCAAATTCTCATTCCGATGAAGCAAGAAAAATATTACCTTTGGGCGATGGGAGGAGGAACGATTTTAAATATCGCTGCCTCAGTGACACTTGGAATTATTTTCAAAAATAATAATTTATCAATCGCAACCGGCGTCGCAATCGGAACCGTAATCACTGATCTTTTGGTTTTAACTTTCTTATTAGCGAAGACTTGGAAATGGTCAAAAAAAGCGATTTTCAATTTGAATACTTTAAAGTTATTCACGGCAAGTCTTGCAATTCTTGTGGTCTCCATTTTACTCGTCAAGGTTTTCCCACTTTCTACTTTATGGGCGTCTACTTATTCATCAGACTCTGAAATCAGTAAAGGTCTGACACTTTTACTCATTGTTTTAATTGACGGAATTATCTACATCGGACTTTTGTTATTGATGAAAGAAAAACTTGTCTCTTCTTTTTTAAAAAGACGTTTCAAAGAAAAAAATTAGTCATTTCCTAACAAACAAAAAAGCCCAGTGATGGGCTTTTAAAAACTTAACGCTGTCTTTTACCAATAATGAACGAACAATATTTTATAACAATGATTGACTTGTTCTTTAAAAAGGAAAATGTCAACGGAATCAATCTCGCTATAATAATCATCGTATGCAACTGTTGAATTTTGAGCATCTAAAACATAACGGGTAGATGAAAGCAAATCATCAACATAATTAATTAATAGATTAGCATCTGTGGTTTCAATGCTCATTTCGACCGCTTCTTGTCCGCGATACATTTTATGAAGATAAGAAACCTCCATCGGAATCGACTTAGTGTTTGAGACCAAAGATGGAATCACTTCTTCTTGCAAACTCAGCACTTCATTAAGAGATGCAAACTCATCATCATACGAATGATCGTTTAAATTGTCCTTAGAAGGCCAAAAAGTTGTCGTATAAGTTGTGACATTATAACCATCAACCACCAAGTACCCTAACGACATATAAATTTCAAGAACGATTTCGACATCGACGTGAGCAATACCGCTGTTGAGAACTTTAGATAAGTGATAGTCATGTTCTTCAAGATTAGAAAGTTCAGCATGCAAAACATAACCGTGTTTATCTAAACAAAAATCTTTATACAATTCGAGATCATCAAGTGGATCGTAATAAACTTCTCCAAGACTATCTAACATTTTTTCAGGTAAATAGAGTTCGGCAGAAATTTTATCAACTTCACTGTGTCTAATTATTGAGTATTCGTTTCCTTCGGCGACAAAAATTTCATGGAAAGGAATTTCTTCGTTTGACCTTAAAATTGAATGCATAAGATCTATTTCTTCTATAGTCCAGTCAGTTTGAATTTCCACTGGCAAAGAAGAACTACCGTCATTGTCACCATTACAAGCCGCGAGCGAAACAAGAAGAAGAGGAAGTGCTAAATATTTTAATATTTTATTCATTTTCAATCCTCCAATTAAACTAATGGGGTTGGAGTCAAAACTCCACCGACATCGACCCATTCCCATTCGTCGGCCCAAAACACTTCACAAGTATCTGTATCGTACCATTGACTACTGACAATGGTCGATTTGATATCATTCTCATTACCATTTAAGAAAATAGGCATCTTTTCACTAGAACCTTCGGGACGACATTTGTTAAATGCATTTTTCCCCAGACTTAATTTGGAAACATCCTCAAGCGGAATGACAACGTAATCCAAATCAAAGTTTTGATAAAAAGCTCCTTCTTCGATACTTGTAGTTTTAGCGGGCAAATCAAGATGTTTGAGTTTTTTCATATTTTTGAATAAATCAAAATGGATGACTTTTAGTGAATCATTCTGTGGGAGTTTTAAGTCCGTGATATTTTCACAATTTTCAAATGCTCCTGTTTCGATAACAGAAACAGTGTCAGGGATATTTAATGTTGTTAAACTCGTCGCATTATAAAAAGCTCGATATTCAACTTTGCTAATTCCGACAATTCTATTTTCAACGCGTTTCGTCTCAATAATCGCTTCTTCAAGCTCGAGATTATTTGCGAACATTTCCCGCCCAATCGAAGATAAATTATAAGGAATCGTCACTTTTTTGATTTTCGTCCCGCCAAAAATTAGCGGATTATCAGCCACAGTGGCACAAGTTATTGGGAAATTGACTTCGTGATTTGGTGTGACGTCATGACGCTCATCATCGACTAAAATTAAGGAGTCAAAAGATTCGCATTCATTGAAGACGGCTTTATTTATTTTCGTAATTCCGGTTGAAGATGTCTCGCCGTGTCGGTCGTATTCTATCTTTCCTTGATACGCTCGAACTGTCGTCAATTGAGAAGATCCTTCAAAAAGTGATTCGGGCAAAGAATCAATATTGAGTGGAATGTCAAAAGTTTTTAAGGCTGTATTTTTAAAAGCTTTTGGCTTCATCAAAGTGATCGTCTTATATGCTTGGTCACTAAAATTGAATTCGCTCAAATTAAGGCAATTTTCAAAAAGTGATTCTGAAATCGCATTAAGACTGTCGGGCCAATTTATTTTTGTAATATTTATAGCACCACTAAAAGCATATTCTTCAATTTTTTCCAGTGTTTCAGGAAGGACGGGATTAACGACTCCTGAATTAGCAAAAGCGTAAGGACCGATTTTTTTGATTTGTGAGGAAATTTCGATGTTTTCTAAAGCCGAACATCCATCGAATGCGTTGTCATCAACTTCGATGATGGAATCTGGAAAGGAAATGCCTTCGAGATTTATACAATTTCTGAAAGTATCAACCGGAACAGTCACAAAAGTTTTGATGTTTGGAAGTTCGCAGTAAACTAGACCTTCCATATTCGCAAAAAGACCATCACCCCAAACTTTAATAGGTGAATCGCCGCTTTCAACCCAATCATCCATATAGACGATATTGTATGCACTAGATGTATAACTTGCTGGAATAACGGATTCATGATCGCTTAAAATCACAGTTTTTTCACTGATAATGTTTTCTCCGACAAAGAACAAAATGCCGTGAATAGCACTTACTTTGTCTTGAGATAAATTGTTATAAAAATGTGTGTTTTCAAAAGCATTAGTACCTAAAACCTCAATATTTTTAGAAAATATGATTTCAGAGAGATTCTCACAACCCGCAAAAGCATACGCTCCGATGTTAGTGATATTATCTGTCATGATCACTTTCGTCAATCGATCACAACCACCAAAAGCTCCATCACCAATTGCGGTGACTCGGTAGCCGTTGATCTTGGCAGGAATTCTAAATTCGGCTGGATAATTGCTATCGGTTTTAATAGAGACAATTGTCGCGGTTCTTTCTTCTCCTTCTTCAACAAGCGCAGGATAAGAAAAAGTGATATAAGACATGTTTTCATAATCGATTAACCAGACATTAGCTGCTAAAACATAGGTGGCGATTAAAGCGATGGCAAAAACACCTGTCAAAGACAGTCCGACGATATAGTTTCTCTTTTTGACTTTTTTAAGATGAAGGATTTCTTGTTGTTGTTCTTCTGTCAAAATCTCCATCATTTCGAATTTATCTTGTTCAGACACTATTTACCACCTGCCAATCTTTTCAGTTCTGCTTCGTATTCAATCCGTTCTGATGCAGAAGCACGAACGAAATGTCCGGGTTCGATTTCGATTAACTCTGGAACATTTTTGGCACTGTATCGATGCATCATTGGATCATATGTAACAATTTTCTTTTTCTTTTCAATTTGTGGATCTGGAATCGGGACTGCTGAAAGCAAAGACTTTGTATATGGGTGAAGCCCCGCATCAAATAATCTTTGTGCGGAAGCTAATTCGACGATTTTACCCGCGTAGATGACTGCGATTCGGTCGGAAATGTATTTGACGACAGATAAGTCATGCGCGATGAATAAGACCGTGAGGTTCTCTTGTTGTTGAAATTCTTTAATCAAGTTTAGCACTTGAGCTCTAATCGACATGTCAAGAGCGGAAATCGGCTCATCAGCGATGACGAACTCAGGTTTCATGACCATTGCGCGAGCGATACCGATTCTCTGTCTTTGCCCGCCTGAGAATTCGTGGGGATAACGCGATAAGAATTCAGGACGTAAACCGACTCTTTCTAAAATTTTAGAAACTTTATCGATTCGATCTTCTTCTGAATCGTACATATGGAACGCTCTTAATCCTTCAGAGACGATATAGTCGATATTAGCTCTTTCATTTAAAGATGCCGAAGGATCTTGAAAGATCATTTGAATTTTAGTCTTGAGCAATTTTTCTCTTTCTTTAGGAATTTTTCCAGAAATACAGACATTGTTATACAAAATCTTGCCAGAACGCGCGGGATTAATTCTAATAATCGCACGTCCAATCGTCGTTTTTCCAGAACCAGATTCTCCGACTAGACCTAAAATCTCGCCTCGTTTGATGTCGAGATTTAAATGATTGATGATTACTCTTTCTTGTGTACCAATTTTAAAAGATATTTTCACATCTTGCATTTTGACGATAATATCGTCTGGGCGTTCGGCTTGTGAAATTGCAAATTCATCAACTTTTGGAATACGGTTTTGTTTAGACACCTGTCCTTCCTCCTTTTTGATGTTTGATTAATTCATCAGACGCTTTTTTCATTCTTTCTCTTAATTCGACAATCACCTTAGGTTTTTCAACTTTCGGCGCTCGCGGATCTAAAAGCCAAGTTTTAGCAGAATGAGTTTCACTGATTTTAAACATTGGTGGGTTGGCTAAGAAATCGATATTTAAAGCGTAATGATTTCGCTCTGCAAATGGATCCCCAATAATCTCAGAAGAAAATGAAGGAGGATTTCCAGGAATAAAAGTCAAAGGTTCTTCTTTACTCCCTAGTTGTGGTAGAGAAGATAAAAGAGCCCATGTATACGGATGAGCCGGTCGATAAAAAATATCTTCCGCTGTTCCGTATTCGACAATCTGACCGCCGTACATGACAGCGATTCGATCGGCGACATTTGCAACAACACCGAGGTCGTGAGTGATAAAGATGGTTGTCCATCCATAATCTTTTTGTAATTCTTTAATCAACTGAATGATTTGAGATTGAACAGTGACGTCTAAAGCTGTAGTCGGTTCATCACAAATCAAAACTTCGGGATGGCACGCTAAAGCGATAGCGATGACGACTCTTTGTCTCATTCCGCCTGAATATTGGAAAGGGTAATCTTTATAACGATCTTCAGCATTTGGAATTTGCACTTTTTTAAGCAAATTCAAGGTTTCCTTTTTTGCTTCATGATTAGACATCGCCCGCGGTTTACCGATCCAAGCGTCATTAGTTTCTTTTTTCACCTCTTGTTTGAGCAAAAATAATTTAAGAGGATCTTTTCGATCTTTTTTGCTCAAATCGAGTAGAGCTTTAGCGTATAGAGTTTCAAACAACTGTTTTTTCTCTTCTTTTCTCTTCGCAAAATATTGTTCTTTTTCATTTTTATCCATCTTTTGAATTTTTTCTTTTTCAATTTTGTTATTTTCTTTTTTCCGCTTTTTAAACTCTTGGAGTTGCTCTTTGGTCGGTTTTGAATGAAGTTTTAAAACTTCAGAAATTTGATATCCGATTGAAAAAAGTGGATTTAAAGAAGTCATCGGGTCTTGGAAAATAGTCGCAATCTTACGACCGCGAATATCAATCCATTGTTTGTTGCTGTTGAATGCCACTAAATCTTGTCCGTGAAAGATAATTGAACCACTGTTGATAAAACCGTTTGCATCGAGCATTCCGGTAAAAGCTTTGGTGAAGACAGATTTACCAGAACCTGATTCTCCGACGATTGCTAAAGTTTCACCTTCGACAATATCGATGGAAATATCACGCAAAACATGAATCTTTTTACCTCGTGCGACAAAGCCAAGGGAAAGATCAGTAACTTTTATCGCAACATTTTTTTCATTTTTTAAATTTGCCATAATCCCTCCTCTTTACCTATGTGTCTTTGGATCCGTCGCATCTGAAAGTGCTAATCCAAGATAGAAGAACGCAATTGTCAAAGGAACCATGACAATCATTGGACCTAATAACAAATAAGGATGATTCATCCATGCGTTATCTTTAACTGCTTGCGTTAAAACCTGACCTAGAGTGATATCTCCATCAGAAACTCTAAATGACAAGTTGAAATATGCTAAACCGACTTCTGCAGAAATCGCAGAAGGAATCGCGGTTGAAACGACTGTGACGATAACCGAAACCAAATACGGAAGAAAGTTGTGGCTGATCATGGTCCAAGACGAAGAACCCAATGTCTGCGAAGCAATATTGTATTCTCGGTTTCGAATGATGATGATTTGATTGCGAACAAAAGAAGCTAAACCGAGCCACCCAAGTGCACACAATAAGAAGACGATGATAATAAAACCATATTGCGCCATGTATTTCATCAATAACTGCATCAATAAAATATCGAGCAAAAGAGTTGGAATATTATTTACAAAATTTCTAAATTCGATCAGGATTGGGTCTAGCCATCTAAAATATCCCCACGCTGCACCGATTATGATGCCTAAAACTGTGTCAATTAAAGCGACGACAACTCCTAATAGAAGTGATAGACGAGCACCTTGCCAAACACATGACCACATATCAGTCCCAGCAAACCATCCTCCCATGTTTATTCCGCAAACACCAAACCAGTTCACTGAGTTTGGACCATAGTAATATGGTGATGATCCAAATTTTTCACCTTGTATCGCATTGACTCCATGTCCGGTAACCGGTGGATAAAAATTGATTAAAGGACCAAAAACCGTGAAGAAAACGACTAGTAAAATCATCACGATTGAAACGATCACAAATGGTTTTTTAAATAATGCCTTGAAGGTGATTTTCCAATATGAAAATGGCACCGCATCAAGTTTTTCAATATTTTCAGGAGAAGTCCCGACAACTTTAAATAATTCTGAAACATTTTGTTCGACAGCGTCTTCGATTTGAATTGTTTCTTCTTCGCGGAATTCGCGGAAGAGATCTTTTTTAATTTCGCTCATCTTTAATCCTCCTAATCTGCATTTGAGAAGCTGACACGAGGATCGACCATCGCCGTTACAATGTCACCTAATAAATATGAAATGATCGACAATAATGCCGAGATGATGATGATTGCTTGTAATAACAACGCGTTTTTCGTGTTATTCGCAACGAGTAACGCCGCGCCAATACCGTTGATACTATAAATGTTTTCCAAGAAGTAAGTTCCAAGAAGTGCCCCGATAATCGCCGCAGGAATTGACCTCACGAGTGGGACAATTGCGTTTCTTAAAACGTGCGTGAACATAATTCTATTTTCGCTTAAACCTTTAGCGCGTGCGAATTTGACATAGTCAGAAGTGAATTCATCGACCATAAAACGTCTCACCCACATCGCTATGCCGGCCATACCAGTAAATCCCATCGTGAGAATTGCTGGAAGCCAACTCAAGAAATTATCTGCAGAATAAGCACGTGGTAAAGCAAATAACCCACAGAGAATTGCCATCCAAATGTAGTAATAAGCAACTCCCGGAATCGCATCGATTGAAATGATGTATGCTAAACCGATTTTATCAAAAATTGCATCTTTATATTTAGCCATTAAAACGCCCATCGGATAACCGAGTCCGAGTTCGACGATGACAGCAATGATTCCAATTTTAAACGAAGTTGCCATTCTTGGAAGCATGTAGTCGATGACATATGTTCCGTCTTCAACTCCGGGTAAATCAGTGATTTTCCCTAAATCAACGACAAAGTTCCGACAATCACTGACCGTGTAAGTCAGTGACATCGAATCAAGTGTGACTCGACAAAGAGTTTTTGGAAATGGAAAAATCGAATAAAAGAAATTCCATAATTGTTCGAAAATAGTTCCATTAAAGCCCATTTCTTTTTTCCACGCATTACATTGAAGCGCAAAGAGTTCAGGTGTAACACGCGGACCAGCAAATTTAGTAATACATGTTTGATCGGCCGGCTGAGCTAATCTCACTAAGAAAAAAGTGACCAGAATAGCTAAGGTGACCGAAATGATTGCAGAACCGATTCTTCGAATTGAATAATGAAGAAGAGGATGTGCAAATATTTTTTGCACAGACGGCGTATTTCCAAATAGAATTCTTCTTTTAACAAGTATCGAAAAAACGACGAATAAAACGATTACACCAATAATTGTATAACCTATCAAATAACTTCCCATTTTTTCCTCCTTCATTGATAACAAATTAGGGAGAGGCCCAAGAGAGCCTCTGCCCTAAAGTATGTTGATTAATTGATATAAAGCACTACGAATTAATAAATATTAATTGCGCCATATTCAGCAGTGTAAGCAGCTTTATTGGCATCGTATTTTTCAATGACAACTTGTCTTTCACTTCTGAGTAGTTTATCGACTAAAACCCATAATCCATCAAGACGACTACTTGATAAACCATAAGCTCCAGAAGGTGATTCATACCCAACAGCACGTGAAATTGAGACTTGACGTCCTTGTCCCGTCATGGTCAAGGGTCTAAAAACCGCTAATTCGTTGATGAGCATGTATTCCGCTTCTGCGAATAAATCAAAACGAGTATTGATATCTTCGTATTCAGCATTTGCTTCATTGACTTTTGCAGTGTATGCACTGAGTAATGATTCTGCTGGTAAAAGAGCAGTTCCTTCTGCGTTCAAACGTAAGTTGTGCGTATTTTCATCACCAATATAACCAAAGATGCTAGACCAGTCTCCACCGATAGTGAAGGTGTTCATGTAAGACATTGGATCACCGTAATCTGGTCCCCAACCCCAAGTAGCAGAAATATCAAAGTTTCCGTTATTGGTAATGGTTTCGTAGTTAGAAGTAGTCGCATCAGTCGTCGGAATGATAAAGAACGTCATACCAGGAGTGGTTTTAGTGAATGTAGTCACATTGGCCAATCCATTAATTCTTTGGTTCCAAGAAGTGATGAGCGGTGAATCTTCTTTCTTCGATTCATCATCTGTCCAAATTGAGAAGAACTCAATGTTAATTGGAAGAGTGATTTGTTTAGTTGGGTTAGCAACGTTATAAGCTTCAATCGCCGCGTTAGCTTTTTCTCTAAGAGGTTCAAGAGCATCATAAGATGCTAAAACATTAGCGTATTGTCCTTGTTTGATGATTTCATCGACTTTATCTAAATCGACTTTAGTCGGATTATCATCTTGCGCAACGCGATCAAGGTTGTGTTTACCCCATTCTTCATAGTAGTGAGTCTTGGTGTAGTCATTACCATTATCATCAATGACAAAGCCGCGCGGGACATAAGTATTGATCATGTATTGCGCTTGATATTCTGGCAATTCACTATAACGTTTGGTGTATTGTGCTAAATCAAACGAAGCGATGAGCAACTCTCTTACTTCTTGAAGAAATAAAGCTTTTTCGGTATTTTTTACTGTTGTGGCATTAGTATCAAATCCAGTCGTCGCGTAAGATTTTGCTGATTTTGTTCCACTAAGAGAATTAGATGCACGGTTGACGTTAACATGCAAACCATAGACATAATCAATCTGATCATAATCTCTAGAGTTGACATACGGATCATAAGGTTCAAGAATCGTTCCGGTTTCATCTGGTCCTTCAATGTATTTTTGCCAACCTTCAGAGTCTTTGGTATTAATTGTGAATCCATCGATTCGCCCTTCTTCAAATTCAGTACGAGTGTAATTGTAACCCGCATCAGCTGGATAAACTTTGAAACGGATCGTGTCAAGATGGACAACTTCTGGTTTCCAGTATGACTTATTTCTTTCATAGACAATTTCAACTTCATCAGAAGCAGTTAATCTAAATGGTCCGTTATAAAGCAATTTATCTTTATCAGAACCGAAATAAGAAAATCTGACTTCTTTTAGGAAGATTGCATTGACTGGTAAATAGCAAGAATAAGTTAATAAGGTCGGGAAATAAGATGCGCTATTTGTTAAGCGATATCTAATCGTTCCTCCTCCCTTTTCTCCTGGTTGATTTACCACTTCAATTCCAACTCGTTTGAAGTTTTTGATGTCTGGAATATCACTGGCGGAATAATTTGGACTGTTTCCACCGATCAATTCCACAACCAAAGAGTTGAGTTTCTTTGCGAATTCTCCGTCATCTTTGTATTTTGCGTATGCTGACCCACCATTAAGAATTTTATCCGTGAGGAAAGTCGCTTGATAATAAGCGGCTGCTCCTTCAACGAATGTGTAGATCAAATAAGCAGTTTCAGAGCCGTTAGGTTGAGTCAAAACCGCTTTCGCAGAAGCGACAAAATCATCAGCAGAGACAAATTGTGGAGTTGCTTTTCCATTGATAATTGGAGCATATTGCGTGCCATCATATCTAACCCATGGAACGTCGGTTCTAATATCAATATCAAATTGCTTATAGTTATTGACTTGTGTGACTTTGGTTGCCAAATTCTTTTCTAATACTCCATAACTATTGTGAACGAGAAGGCCGTCTTCAAAATTCGCAAAATGTGCGGCGGAAGCGCCTGCTTGAGTTTTAAGATAGTTAAGATCTTCAATGGCTGTGCCAACTAGTGTCTTGTACTCATATTTATGAGCTTTGCCAGGAAAATATTGATTGTCACTAGGGATGATGCCAACGCTAGTATCATTTACACAAGCTGCAAGAGTCCCAGCGAGAAGTGCTAATCCTAAAACTTTCATTGTTTTTTTCATTCTGTTTTTCTCCTTTCTTTAAAATTTTTCAATCATGAATGATTGTTAATAAAATACTACTATGCACATTCAAAATCAAATACATTTTACGCGTGTGCGAAATATATATGCTTGCATATATGCGTAATAAAAAAAGCATTCTTTAAATGAGCTTTTCAAATATTTACAATGTTTATGCAAATGGGTAATGCCCAATAACGGTATAAATAATTGATAAAATGATGAGTAAAATCAATAGCACGAGCGCAGCAAACCACCACGGTATTCTTCGATTCCATGCAGAAATAATAACGTTTTCTTCTAATTTTCCATCCCAATTTTTTGTCTTTTTCCGGATATTGGCAGAATATAAATCAGCCCAAATGAATCCGATTAGAAAATATAAAGCAGTAATAAAAGCTGTAACATAAATATAGAGTTCACCGTTTCCGGCATTTAAAGAGGGAATTGATAAAATCGCTTCGATGACAAAAGGAAGCAGGCCAATAAAAGTCAAAACTGCGAAGTAAATGTAATTTCTTTTGTTTTTGAGTGCTTTTTTAAATCCCATCGTTTTAGTTTATCACAACTCAAAAGAAAAAAATGTATACTAAAATCGTATGGCAAATAAAAACTTGCAAGAAAATAAATTCAAACGCGCTTTAGCCGTTCCTTTTCGAGGAATCATCAAATTATTATCAAAGAAATGGTATGTAAAATTGCAATATAGGTACATCACTCACCGGTCCTTAAATCTCGAGAATCCGACTAAATACACAGAAAAATTGCAATATCTACGGCTTTATACATATCCGAAAAATCCACTAGTCGTCAAATGCGCTGGCCGCTCGGGAGTGCGAGATTATCTGAAAGATAAAAATCTTGAAGATCTTTTGATTCCGATTTATGGAGTGTATGAAAAATTTGAAGACGTTGATTTTAAAAAGTTGCCCAAGCAATTCGTCATGAAGTGCACGCACGCTTGCGCTTTAAATTACATATGCCTAGATAAAGAAAAAATTGATTTAGAGAAATTAAAAAAGCAATTCACTAAATGGCTTAAAACCGACTATGGAAAAAAAGTCGTTGAACCGCATTATTCACCGATCAAACCTGAAATTATCATTGAAAAGTATTTAGGTCGCGCCCCTACTGAATACAAAATTCATGTTTTTAATGGGAAAGCTCGTTACATGTACATTGTCACGGGACGGGGAAGCGACATTCGCTATAACAATTATTATGTCGATTGGACGCCTTTTGATGAAGCGCAGTTCAATGGATGGAAAAAACGAGATACGGTCTTACCCATTCCTCCAAATTGGGATGAAATGCTCAAAATAAGCGAAACGCTCGCCGAACCTTTCCCGTTTGTGAGAGTAGATCTATATAACATTAATGGAAAAATATATTTTTCAGAAATGACTTTTACTCCTGCTAAAGGCACATTGATTTTCGATGAGCCAAAAGCCGATGATGAAATCGGCAAGTGGCTGACGATTTAATTTTTATCATTACCGCCAAATTGTCTTTGGCAATAACATTTCATAAAGCATGAGCGAATGCTCAATTTCAGGATTCCCAGTATATTCGGCGTCATTTAATAAGTCGTATGAAACCGAAATACCTGCACATCGCATGATGTTGATAGTATCGAGTTTAAAGGCAAAGAAAATATAACCTTTGCGACCTTCGCTTCCGTTAGTCGGAACTTCATCGATTTGATATGAGACATTCACTTTATCGAAACCTTTCCCGTTCCTTAAATAAAATCCAATGTGAAGAACGATTGCAGATTTATGGGCGGCGACAACCTTGGTCGGTTCGTTAATATAATTACCTGCTGCTTTAAAATTGAGAGCAAAATAAGCGCCGGCCTGACTGGAAACTTCTTTTTCAAAGACGACTCCAAATCCACCTTCATCGATTTGAACCCGAGATAATTGATAGTAACCATTACAAAACATTTGACCGTCAAATAATTTAGAAACATAACCATAAGAAAACATCTCATCATTAGATGCCATTTTTTTAGTTGGTCCATAAACGGTTCCAATTTGACTTGGATCGTCTTTAGCACCCATTTCTAAATATCTTAATTTTTTTACTCCCCCAATGGTTTTTCCTTCATCGTTAGGATCTTCGGGAATCGCATTATCAAAAAGAGAAGCTTCTTCATATTTTATTGCCACACGTTGCTCTGAAGTAGTTAAATTGACTTCTCGAGTTGAGTCAATTGAGTTGTTTGCGTTATTCGGATCGATGCTAGCATCGTAATGGCGATAATAGTTCTCTCCAAAAACCGGCGAATTATAAGCATCGCCATCGTATGTTTCTCTTAAACTATAACCACAAGAAGATAGAGTGCCGACTAAAAGAAGAAGGCCAATTCTAGTAATTATTTTATTGTTCATGAACAACCACCTCTTTTTCATTTTGTTTCACATCTTTTCGATTTGTATAAGAATATCCAATTAAATACATGACGATTAAAAACATTGCATTGCTCGTCACAGGTTGAATGTAAAGTATATGCGTTTCAGGACTGCTATCTAAAGCAAGAAAAGAATAGAGGAAAAAAGTTCCGACAAAAGCGACCACTGAATGTTTGGCAACATTAGAATCTACTGTGGTTTGATAATATTTTTTAAGTGAAATATAAACAAGAACAAGAAATGTTAATAAAGCAATAATTCCAAGTAGTCCAGAAGTGATGATTGAATCAAAGATCAATGAATTAGAAAACATTTGTCGAACAAATAAAGAATATCCACTTCCTTGATAGTTAAACCAACTTGAACTCAGACTTCCATCTAATAGTTGTTTTATCGCTAATGAAATATGATTTCCATTGAAAAATTTATTTGTCAGATGATTAGAACTCAAGAGGTTTTGTAAAGAAGCAACGCTCGCCCACTCACTTTGAGCGTTTAAGAAAAATAAAATGAATAGAACTAGAATTACCCCAAGTAAAACATAAAAGATAATTCTCAACACCGTAATCGGCTTCCCTTTTTTAGGATAAAAAGTTAAAAATAACAAGAATAAAACTACAAATAGATTCGTAATCAAACTCATGATATTAACCGTAAATAAAAGCGAGATGAATCCAAGTCCTGCATAAATTGAATAGAGGATGAATTCTTGCTTATTATTTTTTGGCGAAAGAAATCTCAAAGCGATCACGCTCGTAAATAACAAAGTGCTGAACAATGAAAAATATTCAAGTGAAACATCACCAAAAGTAAAACCTATCAACATTTTTGCATCAGCGTAAGCTGGATAAGGGTCGCCGTTATAATAGAAGATTTTACCACCGTAAATAAATGGGTAAAACGGAATGTAATGAATCATTGTCAAGATTAAGGAAATGAAAACTAATGCTGCAAGTGCGCCGTAAATCACCATTAGAGCAGTCGATATTTTAAACTCCTTAACGCGTTTTGAAAAATAACCGATAAACGCAAAGGCAAGCACAGCAACAAAAGAAAAAATATTGAGGAGTTGTGCAACATTTGTTTGGGAAAATTTACTGATTGAAGTTAAAAGTGCAAAAATCGTAATCGGAATTAAAAAAATGAAAAAATCGGACATTTGGCGGACTTTTAAGTCTTTTATTCCAAAAAATACTACGAAAATTAAAGAGAGCAAAGATAAAACTCCGTAGAGTAATACCGAACTAGAAAGTGTAAAAGCGGTAATCGCTAAAAGTTCAAAAACAAAAAATGAAATGAGCGGTCCATTATTTTTGTTTTCGACTTTCTTAGGAGTTTCGACTTCGTTTGTTTTTAAATTGGTATCGTCAGTTTTTTCCATTCAAATATCCTTTCAAAGATTCCAAAGAAGATAAAGCGGTTTGGCGCCCACTTTGGTAGAGATCCAATAATTTCCTTTTACTTTTTTCAGTTCGAGAAACTTCTACTTTTTGAGGCGGACGAATGACAAAGATTTCACCCTTTTCTTCGAGGTCACAAATCTCTTGAACTTTTATATTATACAAGTTTGCATAGTCGATTAAACAATTTAAGTACTGAGGATATTTAGAATAAAGTCTTGTATAAATTGAAATAATTGCGCGTCTTTTAGGTTTTTTTCGATACTCTTTTTCTTTAGTTTCAATAACGACAATTTTTTTATAGCCATCCCTTAAAGGTTTCGAAAATGGAATCGGTTCACTATTCCCGCCGTCTAAATATAATTCACCATCAATTTCAACTGGTGAAGAAATAAGCGGCAAGCTCATCGAAGCGCTCAAGCAATTCCAAAAGTCTTTTCTTTCTTTTGAAAAATATTGTGCACTGGCATCTTTTAAAGACGTGCTGACACAGTAAAATTTAACGGGTGAAAGCTCGAAAGTTTTAAAATCAAATGGTTCTTTGATTTTTGCAATGTATTCAAAAAGGTATTCGGTATTAAAGTAATTATGATTTTTGATCAGATTATATAAGGAACCAAATTGTCGATTGTTACGATATTCATAGAGAATTTTAAACGAACGACCGAATTGTTTAGATACATAATTCGTTCCATTCAAAGCTCCTGCAGAAGTTCCAATCACATATTCGAATTCAATTCCGTGTTCGAGGAACACATCTAAAACACCTGCGGTGAAAACGCCTCTTAGTCCGCCACCTTGTAAGACTAACGCAGCTTTTTCCATATCAATATCTTATCACGCGTCCGAGCAAACAAAAAAGCCTAAGACTGAGTCCTAGGCTCTTAAAATGTGGCAAAACGCTTAAAGCGTATAAACCGATCCATCGTCATCGACGTAAATTCCGTCTTCTTCAGTCTCCTCATCACTTCCGAGAAGCGAGAGCAGAATTTCTACTTGTTCTTCTTGTGTCGCTTCGCGATTGAGCATTTTTCGAGTTTCTTTCATATACTTACCTCCACGTAATTTAAAAAGATGACGTCGGCCATATAAGCGCCTTAATTATCAGGCATTAATTTTTCTACTCACAATGTATCACTGTGATAAATAAAAATAAACTATGAACCACAAAAAAACTTGAACAGTGTAAAACATCGCGCGTGCGTTTGACTAAACTAAAAGTAGAGTGCAATATACATTATTTTGCTTTTGTAGTGTTTTGCTATATTATATACACATGAAAAATGAACGGGAATTATCCAATCTTTTAGCTAGTAACTTAGTTTACTACCGAAAATCTGCCGGTTTAACTCAACTTGAAGTAGCCGAAAAATTTAATTATTCAGACAAAGCGATTTCTAAATGGGAACGTGGAGAAAGCGCCCCTGATGTTTTCGTTTTAAATGCACTGGCAGATTTTTATGGTATTTCACTTTCTGATTTTTTCTCAGTAAAGAAGAAAATTTATCGTTCTGCAAGTTGGAAAAAACATACGATTATTACATTACTTTCTTTTTCAATCGTTTGGTTGGTCGCTGCAATAATTTTTGTTTTTGGTGAACTTCTGCAATGGGATCCGCAAAATAATATGTGGATGGTTTGGATTTTTGCAACTGTTCCAGCTTCTATTGTTCTTACAGTTTTTGCCGCGATTTGGGGCAACCGGACTTCGCTTATCGTCAGCGTCAGCCTTATCACTTGGAGCGTTGCGACCAGTTTATTCGTTCCTTTTTATGTTTATAATTTATTCACTAATGCTTATTTGATTTTTATCATCGCTGCGCCATTTCAAGTGATGGTCGTTCTCTGGTATTTCTTAAAAATACCTGAGTTTTTGAAAAAAACTTTTAAAATTAAAATTAAAAACCCGCCTCCAGGACAAAAAGAAGGTGGGTCTAAAAAATAGCGGAATCTCTCCGCTATTTTTATTAGATTCCAAAATCGTCGATGAAGAACATTCCAATCGTCTTATCTCCGCAGTAAGCGCTGATCGTACTTCCTGCTTTAATTCTGATGATTTTTTTAAAATCATGTGATTTAAGTATTTCTTCTGCGATGTCGATGATTTCATCAGGGTAAGCAGCTGAGGCAAGGAACACTATAGACTTATCGATATTCTTATAATCTTCTAATACGTCAAGACAGTACTTCTTAACTACCACTGCATCTTTTCCACGATAGAGTTTCTTAGATGCCATATTTCCATCCTTCATGATGATTTCAGGTCTAATTTTAAATAAATTAACTCCAAATCTCGCTAGAGCCGAGCAACGTCCTCCTTTATAAAGATAATCGATGCTATGAAGAACCGATGTCACCTTGACATAAGGAATTCTTTTTTCAACCTTTTCGATAATCGTTTTACTATCTTCGCCTTTTCCAATTAAAGAACGCGCATAAATCGCTAAAAGCGCAATTCCTCCAGAAATGGTCAAAGTATCGATGACGTGAACCTTTCCTTTAAAATGTTCAGCGGCTTTTAAAGCATTTTCATACGCACTTGAAAGTTTAGAACTGATCGAGAAGTGAATCACTTCATCGTGATCTACCAAAACCTCTTTAAATAATTGCTTGAATTGATATTCATTGACCGCACTAGTTTTAGGCAGTCCTCCAGTTTTTTCGACAAAAGCGAAAATATCATCCGGAGTGATGTCACCATCAAAACCGCTTTCTTCTCCGAGAATAATCGTAAAGGGCACGGTTTTGATTTTATATTTTTTTAATAGTTCTTTTGGCAAATCGATTGCTGTTTCTGCAGTTAAACCAATTTTCATAATTAATACCTCCTCTTTGGCAAAACAACTCTATAGTCTTATCAATAAAATGACACGATACTTTTTTCTTCAATCGGGTGGAAAAAGTAAAAATGGCTCAACAAATTGTAGAATTGACTAACTTAAAAGTATTTTTATGTAAACTGAAGAAAAAAAGCACTCTCTGAGTGCTTATTTTTTTGATAAATAAAAATACCGTTATTGTTTACCGTCATTGATAAAGAGAATGCCGAGCGTTTTTTTTCCGCAATGACTCGTAATAGTACTTCCTGCAGTTGTTTGATAAATGGTTTTGAAACCCTTTGCACGAAGCGCGTCTTCAGCGATTTTACATATTTCAGGACTGTAATCGGTCACAGTGACGAATGCTAATGTCTTATCTGGATTATCAAATTTTTCTAAAGTGTCTTCACAATATTTTTTAATCACGACTTCATCTTTTCCACGATAAACTTTGCCAGAACCCATTTTTCCGTCCGTGACGAGAATTTGCGGCCTGATTTTGAAAAGGTTGACACTGAATCTTTGCAAAGACGAGCAGCGACCACCTTTGTAAAGATATTCAAGGTTATTCAAAACAAACGAAGCTTGAACATGTGGAACTCGCGCTAAACATTTTTTATAGATTATATTAGGTTGGACGTTTTGATCTGCTAAGCCACGAGCATAAATCGCTAATAAAGCAACACCGGTTGATAAAGATTTAGTGTCGAGCACAAAAACATTTTCTAATTGGCCGGATACTTTTGCAGCATTTTCATATGTACTAGATAAACTTGTGCTCAGTGAAAAGTGAATGATCGCATCATAAGATTCTAAAATCTTTTTAAAATGTTCTTCAAATTGATATTCATTGACTGCACTGGTTTTAGGAAGTTTGCCGGTTTTTTCTACAAACTCAAAAATTTCCTTTGGAGTAATTTCTCCATCTAAAGCGGTCTTATCACCAAGCGTGACTGCAAATGGAACAATGTGAATTTCATATTTAACTAATAGTTCTTTTGGTAAATCAATTGTCGATTCGGCAGAGATTGCAATTTTCATAAAATACCTCGTTATTGTATTAAGAACAATATATTAAAATGTAAACATTTTTTCACGATATTTCAAAAATCTAAAAAGTAGAATGAAAATCTCACAGTAAACATAAAGTAGAAAAGATGATTTTTGCAATGTATTCGATAACAAAAAGCCCCTCTTTTCAGAAGGGCTTCGTTTTAATGTTTTCGAAATTTTTAATTAAATCCGAGAACTATGCCAACATTTTTCATTCCTGCGGCTGGTTTTAAATAGACGTTCATTGTTTCAGCAGCAAAGAATTCGTTGATGTATGCCATGTTATCTGGAGATGGGGAAGGATTTTGTAAGGTTGCAAGAACACCTTCTAAACCTGTGGAGGTTAAGAAATTTAAGTCGTTAATGCCGTTAAAGAACGCAATCGGTCCAGTTGAAGCTTGATAAGTCATGAACTGCTCTTGAGAATTAATAATTCCCCCATAGGGTGTCGCCATCAAATAAGAAGCATCGATAGGCGCTGCCGGTTCATTGATGGAAATCTTTGAGTCTAATTCAGATGCATTATTGGTAAACACATCATCTCCTCTAATCAATAAAGCAACTATGTTGATCAGTTGATCTGTTCCGACAGTTTGAACGATGTTCTTTTGAGTAGGATTTACTCCAGCAGTTAAAGGATTGACAAATAAGTCTCCCATCGCTTTAAACATAGCAACTTGCGCGCTCGCATTATGAGATTTAAACCAGGGTTCTTCTCCGGTGACCAAAGACGCGTATTCAAAATTCGTTGTCGTGAGATTAGAAAGTCGTTTAACAGTTTCGCCTTCAACATAATTAGAAACACTAAAAACTTCGTCACAGATAACCAAAGACCCGCCGGCGCGTTTAAAAACCGAGTTAGAAATAAAATTATTTCCAGATCCATAAAGATAGAGCATGCTGCTATAAGAATCAAAGGCCTTACAGTAATTAATAAAATTATTGACGTGATCTACTGGAAGACTTGCTCCAGCTTCTTCGGCTTCATCAATTCCAATCCAGGTGCGCAAGACAAAGGCGGTAAAAACATTGATCGAAATAATGTTTTCCCAAAGACCTGCTTTAGCACCTGATTTGATAAATATGACACCGCCAGCCCCGACTCCTTGGTTGTCTCGGCCACCGTTTCCGATTGCCTTGAAGTTTCTCATCACCACTTCTCCTTGAATCGTTTGTGGTTGAGCAGGAATAGGTACTTCAGTATCTTCATGCATAATCCCGCGTCCATCGCCTGGTAAACCAAATAAACTAGCGTGTGAATCTCTTGTTCCGTCAACTTCGTTGAGGTCGGTTCCACTGAATTTTCTCACTAAAGGGATATCTTTCCCGTCGATTGAAAAGAAGTTGCCTTCAAAAGTAAATGTTTCATCTTCTAAAGTGTCATGAGTGTAAATCGTTACGAAGTCTTTTAAAGATCCAATAAGGGCATCTCTACCGTTTTTGCCATCCGGACCTTGATAAGCATTAATTTCACTTTGTGAAAATATCTTATCGATGTCAGTTCCGGTATAAAAGAACCCGGCCGGGAGGTCTTGGGGGGTGATTTTTAAATCATCGTGTAAAATAATGCCTTTGGGTTTTTCATCAGTGCTCAAACCTTTAGCAATTTTATATTCATCCCAAAGCGGGCTAAAATTATCCATCATCGAGAGTTGTGCAACTGTTTGAACGTTGTATCCATCAATCACAGATACTTCAAAGGACAATTCTTTAACAGTGCTTGGAATAATGTAAAATTCTTTATCTGGCAACACTCTCAGTTTGAAATTTTTGCCAATAGCTTCTTCGGTAAAATCAAATGTCGAGTTAGTAGTATCTAAAGCGACATAAGTATCGCGTTCGTTACCCGTCAATTCTCTCCATGTATTTCCCGATTCTTTAATGTCTACCTTGGCAATTGAATGGTAGTTTTTAAGAGTAACCTCATCCAATCCATCACCTACGTATGCGCTTATATTAGGCAAAAAGACAAAAGGATTGTCATCACCAACTTTATAACTGCTATTGTCGGTGATAAAGAAACGGTTTTGTGAAAATTCATGCCCGGTATTAATAAGCGCAGAATCTTCACGTTTATCCACCGCGCTATTAAACGCGATAATCGTTCGCGGTAAATCAAAACTCGCTAATTCCCGATACTCGATTTCTTCCGAAGACGAAAGATCACCTGAACTACTTCCAATCGGCTCCGTAGGGACGCATGCGCCTAAAATAAACGAGGCGGAAATAATAAGCGGAAATATTTTAAATTTTTTCATTTTATTTTATATTCTCCTTTTAAAAAATGTGAACTTGTAAATTTTGACAGTTTTCGTCTATATTTCTCCCTCCTCTAATATGATTTGATATGAGATTTTCACGCGTGTGAAAGCTCCAAGTCCGTCTGCAGCTTTTAGCGTGATTTCCGGCAAAGAAATTTTGGTTGTTCCATCAGTAGGGATAGCTTTTTCTGTAAAATGAACTGTCCCTTGAACAATTCCAATTCCATTTTCTTCGTCGACATAAAACATTTCGGCAAGACTTGATTCTTTGTTATATTCGAAATTCACACCTTTTTCAGTTGCGTAGTCTGGATAAACTCTCCAGTCTATTTTAAGACTCTGTCCTTCGTGTTTATATATTTCCATAAAATCGAGAATTTGAATGTGAGTAATATTGTTTTCTTCATCATTTTTTACTTTGATCAAAGGTTTTCCGGTTTGATCATTTCGGCTTTCGTTAATGCACTGAACACCGGTCACATAAGTCGTCACACCGACAAACCGCACCGCGATGCCGAAGAAACCGACGAAAAATATCGAAGCAATATAGACGATAATAATGACGACGATAACTGATTTTTTCATTATTTTCCGGTCTCCCCTCTTTCAGTATTGTACACTTTAATTTTGGTGATGAACAAATATAGTCGAATTAAGAAGAACACTATTCCAATTAAGATGAACTTAATTGCAGCGACTTCTACATTTTCTTGAAGTAAAAAGAAAGAAAGAAATGCGAACACAAAAGAAACGACAAACGCGATGATGATCGATTTGGTTTCGTTAGGATTCGAGATACTCGTTTCACTTGCTGCATAAATTTTATCTTGCGGGTTCATAAAATCTAGTTCTGCAGACCAAAGGACATGGCCTAAATAAATTAAATAAACAGCGATGAACAAAAGCCATACGCCGAGTAGATCTTGATTACTTGAAAAGGCAAAAACAATTCCGGTGGCAATGACGGAAAACAAAATGACAGTTGAATTGATGACCAATTTACTCAATAAATTTTTCGTATAGTTAATCGGTGCACTTTTTAATAAATAAGAACTTTTACCTTCTCTAGAATAAACTGAAGCAATGTTCACACTACTTGATAAAAAGAGCAATAAAATGATTAGCACATTAAAAGCGATGACCATATAATTACCAATCAGCTCGGTGTTCATCGCACTGAAAATTTTATTGAGTAAAAAGATCGCTAAAGGTGTAATCGAAAATAAGATGAAATTGGAAATCATAATTTCAGGAACTCGAATTGATAAAGTGAATTCCTTATATAAAGAAGATAAAAACGGGGTTTTTGCACTGAAATTACGTTTTGTCATTCTAATCGGATCAAAGAGATAGAAAGAAATCTTGTTGAATTTTTTTAATAAAACCAAGTGGTTTACGTTATGTTCTTTGATAATGACAAACGAAAGACCAATCTTTTTTAAATTGGTTTTTTCAGTTATTTTTTCATATTCAAATTCAAAGCCAGAAATAGATTTTAAGATGTTGATAATACGACGTGGGGAAACATCTTTATCAGTGAAGAGGTTTTCTTTCCAAGCTTTATTTATGATCTCGCGATATTTCTTTTCATTTGTCCTTATCGTTTTATCTTTAATAGTGAAGATGTATTTCCCAACTTTTTCTTCGAAATTAGCTCGTTTGAGTTTATAGTCATTAGGAATCTTTTTCCGACTGAATTCAAAAGGTTTAGTGGCCATGTTGAAAAAGACTGGTTTAGCAAGGAGGAAACTAATCACTCCTAATGCAGCGATAATTCCTATAATCGAAAATAAATAAATTAACGTGAAGTTATTAAATAAAACGAGTTGAAATGGAGTCGCACCTCTTCCGACAATCGCGGTTACTACGTAACTAATCAAAAGAAAAGTTTTACTCCATCCATTTAAAAATGTTTGAATATCCCAATATAGAGTTCCCCAACTTCCGACAATATTTATATTTTCTGGAAGCAAACTGATCAACCAAACAGCTAGAGCGAAAAATCCGATTAAAATCAAGAATATTAAAATCGAATTGATGATTGGGTATTTTTTTAGGAAAATATGAACCCACATATACGCAAGCGAAAGAAGAGCGCCGATGACAACTGGAAGGGCGGCAATCAAAATGAAAAATAACAAAATCCAAATATAGTAATACCAAACAAATCCATATCTGATTCCGTAAGCCAAAAATAATGGAACGATAAATAAGAAATTCTTGATGATTTCAGAGAAAAAGTAAACATTTATCTTTGATAAGAAAACGATATTTGGCTGAACCGGGAAAGCTAACAGAACTTGATTATCGCGAGAAAAATACAGTGTTTTGGTTAATCCTGAAAGGCAGGACACACAGGATAAAATGAACATGACTGTAAATATCACTGTCAAAAAACTAACTGGGACAAAACCCCCTAAAGAAAATATATTTAAGAATCCAAAAATGTAAATTAGACCATAACAAACACCAGTGACCAAAACAAACCCCAGTATGTAAGAAACGATTTTCATAATCGCGCCTTTTTTATCTGCGGCTAAAGAAAAGGAAAACTTGTCTTTTAACTGCATGACAGTCAAAATCCAAAGCGGATGAGCAGCTTTTCTCTTCTTTTCTTTTTTTACTGCGGTATTTTCCATTTGTTTATTCTTCGCCTTCTCCACTGTCCTCGACAAGTTTCATATAGTAACTTTCTAAAGCGACTTCTTTTTCAATGTCTTTAACATCTGCAACAACTAAAATTTTACCTTTTTTGATGATTGCAATTCGGTCACACAATTTCTCTACAACATCGATGATATGACTGGAGAAAAAGACGATGTTTCCTGCCTCGGCGTGGTCTTTCATACATTTCTTAACCTGAAAAATTGAGTTTGGATCTAAGCCTGTTAAAGGTTCATCTAAAATCCACACTTTCGGGTTGTGCACAAGCGCAGCAATAATGGCAATTTTTTGTTTCATACCGTGCGAATATGTTTGCATTCTACTATCAAAGGCTTGATATAGTTCAAATAAATCAACGTACTTCGCAATTCTTTCGTCTCTGTCTTCTTGATTAACACCATATAAATCAGCGATGTAATTGATATATTCTCGACCTGTTAACTTTTCATATAACGCGTAATGATCTGGCACGTAGCCAATCATTTTCTTTGCTTTAACTGGTTCGGTTTTTACGTCAAAACCGCAGACTGAAATCGAACCAGAAGTAATCGGCTGAATCCCAATTGCGCTTTTGATACATGTTGATTTTCCTGCTCCGTTAGGCCCTAAAAAACCAAATATTTCTCCACCGTGAATTTTTAAATTTACTTCATCGGCAGATAAAACTGGTGAATTGCCGTAGCGTTTAGAAAAATTAGTAAAAGTTAATTCTGCTTTTATTTTCTCTGGTTCTAACATTTGCGTACCTCCGACATTGTTTTTATTCGATGATAAAAATAGCAATTTTTCTTTTTTGATGATTTTTTGCCTCGCCGCTATATCATGAAGCGAATCAGCAATCTTAAATCCAATTTCATACACATACCACATGAGAAAGGCAACGACGATATAAACAGTGAAAAAGATAGATTGATAAATTGGATAAAACTGAAATTTGAGATTGTTGATTTCAAATGACCAGGGCTTCATGACCACTATTCTGACCATGTTTCCGAGTTTATCTGGGATGAAATCACTATTTAAGAAGAAATAATCGACTGATGGGGCATAATTTGTAAACCAGACATCAAGAAATAAAATTGCAAAATAATATATTGCAAAGAATAACAGCGACCACAACATTGATTTAAATTTGGGACGATCAAATATTCTTAAAGCGACCGCGAGTAATGGCATTATCATCGCGTCAAAGTGATTGGTCCAAAAGACCCAAAGGCTCGGTGAAAACAAATTTCCTGCTGTCGAATCTGAGTAATTAGGCATTAAAATAGCAGCCAAAGCTCCAAAGACATTGATGAAATAAGTGAAATAAAATAAATTTCTCATCACTTTGTTTTTTCTAAAAATAACGCAGAGTGGAACTATGTACATCGCAGTGTGACAAAGGTGAAGAGGTAATACTAAAACATTGACTGCAAATTGAGGATAGAAAA
>JBAYST010000008.1:0-26348 GCA_041676005.1 Bacilli bacterium
ATCATCGCATAACACGCAGAATGAGATTTGTTCATTCCATAATTGGCAAATTGAGCAATCATTTCAAAAACTTCTCTGCTCACTTTTTCTGAATAACCGTTTTTCTTCGCACCAGTTAAGAAGTGCTCTTCTAACCCTTTTAAAACATTTAATTCTTTTTTTGAAATAGAGCGGCGGAAAACATCAGCTTCAGAAAGTGTAAAACCTGCCATTTTCTGTGCGATTTGAATAATTTGCTCTTGATAGACGATAATTCCATAGGTCGAAACGAGAATATCCTTTAAATCATCACTAAAATAAGTGAATTTTTCGATTCCATTTTTTCTTTTAGCGTAGTTATCAATATATTGTAGTGGACCTGGTCTAAACAAAGCGACAAGCGCGATAATATCTTCAAAACAAGTCGGTTTTAAAACTTTTATCGCACGTCTCATCCCTGAACTTTCAAGTTGAAAAATACCCATTGTCTTAGTTGAGGCGATGAGTTCAATTGCTTGAGTTTCTTCATAAGGAAGAGAAAATTTATCTAGGTTTGCATCTTTATCATGCTCATTAATCAAATCGACACAATTAGAGATTGTCGTCAAATTTCGAAGACCGAGCAAATCCATCTTCAAGAAACCTTGTTCTTCAAGGAAGTTCATTTCATATTGGGAAATATAATTTCCTTGAAAATCAATTGTCACTGGCATCGCTTCTTCAATCGCTCGTTCATTCAAGACAATTCCCGCTGCGTGTAAACCAGTTTGACGAGGCAAGTTTTCAATTTTAGAAGCCAAAGAAATGATTTCTAAATAATATTTATCGCTATCGACTAGCTCTTTAAAATTAGGAAGTTTTCGATACGATTCGCGCAATGTCAAATTGCGATTTAAAAGTCGTTCAGAAAGAAGGTCGATGTTTCGAGTTTCATAACTATAAACTCGTCCAATATCGCGAATCGATTGACGAGCGAGAATGGTGGAGAAAGTGACGATATTAGCAACTTTGTTTTTGCCATATTTATCTCTTAAATATTGAATTACTTCATCGCGTCTGGTGTCCATGAAATCGATATCGATGTCCGGCAACGATTCTCGTGCCGGATTCAAAAATCTTTCAAAAAGAAGTCCGTATTTAATTGGGTTGATGGTCGTAATATCTAGAAGGTAGGAGACCAATGATCCAGCTGCCGAACCTCTTCCGGGGCCGACAAGGATTCCGTTATTTTTCGCAAAACCTACATAATCACTGACGATTAAAAAGTAATCGTTATAACCCATTTCGTTGATGATATGAAGCTCTTTGTTGAGTCTTTCAAGATATTCGTTTTCATGCTCCCATCCACGTTTCTTTAACTCAGAAAAACATTTTTCTTTTAAAGAAATTTCGCTATTTTCAACAGGAAATTTCAATATTTCTCCACGCCGTTTATGAAGGGAAAATTTCGCTCTTTCAATGATTTCTGAGCAAAGGTCAATTTCGCTTTTTTCATAAAGAGTTTCATATTGTTGAATACTTCTAAAATATTGTGTTCCGCTTTTACTTTTTTCTTCGATTCGTAAATCGTTGCTAATCGCATCGACAATTTTTAAAACAATCGCATCATCTTCTTGAAAATAAAGGATTTTTGGAAACGCTACACAGAGATAATGATGGTGAACGGCGAAGTCGCGAATAGCATCTGCTAAAGTTCTTTCCTCTTCATTATTTACTTCTAAGCCGAGGTAAAAACGATCGGCTAATTTAGATAATTCGTTGATTTTTCGTGCAAAAGCGACATCTTTGGGAGAAAAAGTCGCTTTAAACGCCCCTTCAGAAGTTGAGACAATCGCCAATATTCCACTATGTGAAAGTAAAAGGTTTTCTTTGATGCTCTCGTTTTTTGAAAGGGTAGTAGCAATGTCTGAAAGCCGATGATAACCATCTTCATCAAGTGCGTAAAAACAAATATTAAAACCATCGACTTCAGTTTCTAAGCCGATGAGATAAGGATATTTTGCGTGTTCCATTTTCATGATGAAATCAGGAATGCCGTGCATGACATTGAGATCCGCAAGCGCAGCGCCGTAATAACCATGAGTTTTAACCGCACTGATAATCCGGTCAATCGTCAAACCGCTTTTTAAAAACGAATATCCACTGTGAATGCGTAAAGGAGCAAATGGCATATATGTACCTGCGTTTATCTTATCATAGTCAACTGTTTTCTTAAAGAAAAAAGGCACCCATGAGGATGCCAGATTTCATTTATTATTTTATTCGAATAATTTATCTAATTCAGCAATTAAACGGTTAAGATCTGCAAGAGTTTTAAGCTTTGCGCCACTAGCTTGTGCGTGGCCGCCGCCTTCAAACATTTGTGCAACTTCATTGATTGGTTTGCCTTTTGAACGGATTGAAACTCGCCAACAATTATCTTTTTTATCTTCTGTAATCGAACACCAGGCATTAATTCCGACGATGTTTGCAAAGATATTGACATTTTCTTTTCCGCGTTCGGTTGTGATTTTTAAATCTTTTTGAACCTTCTCATCAAGGATGTAATAAGCGACGCCATGAGGAGATACTTTGAAGTTTCCTAAGACATAAGCGGTGACATATAAATCGTCAAGTGATTTTTGATACATTTTTTGATAGACTTCACTGAGAGACATTCCAGTATCTAGCAATTCTTTTGCAACAGCAAAAGTGTGTGGAGTGGTTGAACTATATTGGAAACGGCCAGAATCGCCAACAACCCCAATATAAAAATATTCAGCCGCTTCTTTGCTCAAGACGAAATCACCCTTGAAATTTAAAATCATGTTGACCACAAATTCACTTGCGGCCGCGTAGTCGATATCTCGCAAAACATTTTTTGAAATGTCAGATTCTGGATGGTGGTCGATGAGGATCTTTTTCTTTGCTTTTTTCCATCTTGGATCAGCGATTCTCGTCTTTCCACTGACATCGACGACAATGGCCAAAAATGGAGTTGTGAACCATTCATCATTTAAGGTGTCCATAACTGGGAAAATCCGTGGAGTAAAAGTGACGTGATTATCTCCGACGACTTTGACATTTTTATGTGGGAAATTATCTTTGATCCAAGTCGCTAGACCGAGCTGGGTTCCAAGCGCATCATAATCGGGCATAATGTGCCTAAAAACTACAATGTGATCAAATTTTTTGATCGCACTTAAAACTTTGGAATACTCTTTTTTCATCGCAAGGCCACGTGCCTTGATCGTCTCATCAATTTTCTTTTTCATTTTATCTCCTATTTATTTTTAATAAGTAAATCATATGTGTCTCGAGCGATCATGATTTCTTCATCGGTCGGAATGACGATGACTTTAACCGCACTATTTTGAGTGGAAATAAGGGCTTCTTTTCCACGAATTAATTTATTCTTTTCTTCATCGATCTCGATTTTTAAAGCTTCTTTGATTTCATCGATAATCATCTGCCTCGTCTCGGGGGAATTTTCACCGATTCCGGCAGAAAAAACGATCGCATCAACTCCACCTAAACGAACAAAATATTGGCCGATAAAATCTGCGATTCTCCTGACAAATAACTTGTAAGCAAGAATTGCTCTTTCATTGCCCTTTTGCATCGCGTTTAGAACATCTCTTGAATCATTACTGACTCCAGAAACTCCTAATAAACCGGATTCTTTATTGAAAATTTGAAACATTTCTTCAGCGGTTTTATCTTCTTTATAACAACAGTATTTCATCACGCTTGGATCGAGGTCACCTGTCCTTGTTCCCATCATGATTCCTCCTAATGGAGTTAATCCCATTGAGGTTGCAACACATTTTAGATCTTTTATCGCTGTAATTGAAGAACCACTGCCGATATGACAAGAAATGATTTTTGAATGTTCCGGGTTATCCAAATGTTTCAAAGCTTCTAATGCTAAATATTGATGAGATGTCCCGTGCGCTCCATATCGTCTGATGTCATGTTTTATAGTGTAATCATAAGGAATTGGAAAAACGCTATCTTGGTCTTCCATTGTCCGATGAAAAGCAGTATCAAAAGTCGCAACTGCTAAGACATTTGGCAAAGTGCTTTGAAATGCTCTAAAGCCGACTAAGTTCGCCCCATTGTGAAGAGGAGATAAGGAAATGAGCGATTCGATCTTCATTTCAGCGTCTTCATCAAAGATGACGGAGTGAGAAAAATACTTTCCACCTTGAACGACACGATGCCCGGTCGCTTTGATTTCATCTAAGGATTTGATGATTTGTTTATCAAGAAGTGATTTAAGCAATAGGTGAACTGCTTCAGCGTGATCTTTAATCGGTAATATTTCTTTGCTTTTTTGATCTTTAAAATTCATTCGAAAGATACCGTCTAAATGACCGATGCGTTCAGCGATTCCTGAACAGACGACCATTTCCTCTGGCATGTCATAAAGTTTAAATTTCAGTGATGAACTGCCAGCATTGATTACCATGACTTTGATCATATTCTTTTCCTCCGAATATTCGACTTTATATTATTACATAATGAGCGGTTTGTTTCAATCTGTGGCACACAAATTACTCATCGAATAATGTTAAGACAAATTTCTCATCCTAAATTAAAGATAAGTAAAACTATTTGTCTCATTTTACTCTTTTTCTTTCTTAGCAGAAAGACGATTAAATTCTCGAAAATGATTATGTATTTTTAAAGTTATATGGAGTTTATCGCTTGGTAATAAATCACTTCATTCCCTTAAACGCTTTATTTAATGATGATTTTTATATAAGATAAAAAGGCAGGAGAAAAGATGGCATACGGAATTTTACACGATTTTTTAACCGGTCAGACCACGAAAGCTTATGAATATTTCGGGGCGCATTTTACGACACAAAAAATAGATGGCCGAGAAGTAGATGGTGTCGTTTTTCGTCTTTATGCTCCATTAGCAAGAGATGTTTCTGTCGTCGGGGATTGGAATTCATGGGATGTCGGTGCACATAAAATGAATAAAATCGATTCTTCCGGCGTCTTTGAAATTTTTATTCCCCATCTTAAAAATTACGCAAATTACAAATATCATTTTAAAAACGCAAAAGGTATTTATGTCGATAAAGCCGATCCTTTTGCTTTTTATTCCGAACTTCGACCCGGAACGTGCTCTCGACTTTTCGATTATCGAAATTTTATTTGGCATGATAGCGAATATCTCAAACACCGGACAAGAAATTTTGATAAACCGGTTTCAATATATGAAATCCATCTCGGTTCTTGGAAAGGGGCCGTTAACGGAAAAATCATTTCCTATGAGCAAATTGCAGATTATATCATTCCCTATGTTAAAAATCTTGGCTTTACTCATGTCGAAATCATGCCGATTACTCAATATCCATTCGATGGAAGTTGGGGTTATCAAGCAACTGGATTTTATTCAGTCGATTCCCGGTATGGAAATCCAATGCAGTTGATGTCTTTTATCGACCGACTTCACCAAGCCGGAATCGGAGTGATTTTAGATTTTGCACCTGTTCATTTTGCAAATGATTCTTTCGGATTAATCGAATTTGATGGAACACACTTATATGAATACGATAACGATTTACGAGTGTCACCTTGGGGCTCGTTACAATTCGATTTAGGTAAAGATCCGGTCCGTTCTTTTTTGATGAGTGCGATCAATTATTTTATCAGTGTTTTTCATGTCGATGGTATCAGAGTGGATGCTGTCAGCAATATCATTTTTTATCACGGAAATAAAAAGCGTGGAACAAATGACGGAGCGATTGAATTCATCAAACGACTCAATGGTAAAATTCATCTCGAACACAGTTCGGTGATGATGATCGCCGAAGATTCAAGCGATTATTATGGAGTGACTAAACCTCTTGAACACGGCGGTCTTGGTTTTGATTATAAATGGGATTTAGGCTGGATGAATGACACTTTAAAATATTATTCTTTAGATCCGGTTTATAAAAAATTTGATCATCATAAGTTCACTTTTTCAATGGCATATTTTTTTAATGAGAACTTTTTATTGCCGTTTTCGCACGATGAAGTCGTGCACGGAAAAGGAACTTTGATCAATAAATTACACGGGACATATGAAGAAAAATTTGCTCTTTTACGCAATCTTTTCACCTATCAATTTGCTCACCCGGGTAAAAAACTCAATTTCATGGGAAATGAACTCGGAAGTTTCGATGAATGGGATGAAGCGAAATCTCTTCCATGGCAACTAAAGAAATTTCCGGCCCACGATTCAATCACACGTCTGATTCGAGATTTAAACCTCGTCTATCGCTATGAAAAAGCGATGCATGTCGGAGAACATCATCCGATGAATTTCAGATGGTTATTAGTCGATAACGCCGATGAAAGCGTTTTTGCGTTTTCTCGTTCACATCAAAATGAAAAGTTGATTTTCGTCTTCAATATGACTCCTAATTTTTATGAAAATTATCAAGTTCCAGTGGAAGAAGAAGGCGTTTACGAAGAAATTTTCAATTCGGACAAAGACGTCTACGGTGGTAAAAACCAATACAATGGTTTAAAATTGAAAACCGAGCGCTTTGGAAAAGAAAACAAACCGTATCATTTAAATGTCAAACTCGCATCATTCGGAGCGATGATATTTAAGAAAACAACAAAATAAATAACGTTCACGAGAAGGGGATATAAATATGTTTAAAAATAAGGAAACCTTTAAGAAGGAATTTACAGCGCGTATGAACGCGAAGTATGGGATGGATGTCAAATATTCCCATATTACTGAAAAATATGAAATTTTAGGAGAAATGGTTCGCGACTACGCAAATCTTAATTGGCGAAATACTCACAACAAAGTGATTGAAAAAGAAAAGAAACAACTCTTCTATTTTTCGATGGAATTCTTAATTGGAAGATTGATGGTCAACAATATGATGAATCTTGGGGTTTATCAAGTAGCGCGTGATGGCTTAAAAGATTTAGGAACCGATATTCACGAGCTCGAAGAATTAGAAAGTGATGCCGGTTTAGGCAATGGTGGTTTAGGACGATTAGCAGCTTGTTTTTTAGATTCAATCGCTTCTTTAGGCTATCCCGGTAATGGGAATTGCATTCGCTATGAATATGGATTTTTCCGACAGAAAATCGTCGACGGAAAGCAAAAAGAGCTTCCCGATCAATGGCTCTCAAATGGAAACGTTTGGGAAGTGAGAAAACCAAAACATGCTGTAGAAGTCAAATTTTACGGTAATCCAGAAACATATGTTAAATCAGATGGTGAATTCGGAGTTAGATCAGTCAACGCGGTTTCAATTCGGGCAATGCCCTATGACATTGTGGTCGTCGGATATCAAAACGGAGTGGCTAATACACTTCGGCTTTGGGCCGCTGAACCAAGTGAACAAAATCTTCCAAAAAACCAGAGTTTTGACGACTATTTGATCACATTGAAAGAAATCACCTACGGTTTATATCCAGATGATTCGACCGAACACGGTCGGATTCTCCGTTTAAGACAACAATATTTTCTCGTTTCCGCCGGACTTCAATCGATGATTAAATCGCATTATATCAATTACCACACTCTTGATAATTTCTCGGATAAAGTAGTCATTCAACTCAATGATACGCATCCGATTTTAGCGATTCCTGAGATGATGAGAATTTTCATCGATGATTATGGTTATGGTTGGGACGCATCATGGGCACAAGTTAAAAAAGTGATGGCGTATACAAACCACACTGTGATGGCGGAAGCTTTAGAAAAATGGCCTGTGCACTACGTGCAAAAATTAATTCCACGTTGTTATATGATCATCGAAGAAATCGATCGTCGATTTAAGACTGAAATGAGAGAGAAAAATCTCGATGGGGCAATGAAATATGCGATGTCAATTATCAAAGATGATCAAATCCATATGACAAATTTGGCGATTTACACAGCGTTTTCAGTCAACGGAGTCGCAGCGTTGCACACACAGATTTTAGAAAAGACAACTTTTAAAGAATTTTATAGTTACTTGCCAGAAAAATTCAATAACAAGACCAACGGTGTGACACATCGTCGGTGGCTGGTGAACGCTAATCCGAAATTGACCGAACTTCTCAATAAAAAAATTGGTGATGGTTGGATTAAAGAAATGGAAAAAATTCAAGCCTTTGCAAAATATGAAAATGATGAAAAGGTTTTTAAACAACTGCGTGAAATCAAACGCGAAAACAAAATCGCTCTTGCTAAATATATCAAAGAACACAATGACCTCGATGTTGATGTCGATTCGATTTTTGATGTTCAAATCAAGCGTCTTCACGCCTATAAGCGTCAGCTTTTAAATGTCTTACATGTCATTTATTTATATCAGCGGATGAAGGAAGATAAAAACTTCAGAATTTATCCTCATACTTTTATCTATGGGGCAAAAGCTGCTCCGAGTTATGTCTATGCTAAAAAAATCATCGAACTGATTTTAGCGGTGGCAGAAGTTGTTAACAACGATGAAGAAACCAATCATTATTTGAAAATCGTCTTCATCGAAAACTACGGTGTTTCGTCTGCGGAAATCATCATTCCTGCCGCTGATGTGTCTGAACAAATTTCGACGGCTGGAAAAGAAGCTAGTGGAACGAGCAATATGAAATTGATGATGAATGGAGCGGTGACGTTAGGAACTCTAGACGGGGCTAATATCGAAATTGCGGAAAGAGCTAAACCAGGAAATAATGTCATCTTCGGACTTGTCGAAACCGAAGTCGATGAAATTCGTCAGAACAATTCTTATAACCCATGGGACATTTATCATTCTGATTTAAGAGTGAAAAAAGTGATGGAATCGATTTTTCATGGTCCATGGGTTTCTTATGACCAAAATCGGTTTAAACTCATCTTTGATGAAATCATGAATCACAACGACACATATATGATTTTAAAAGATTTTGCAGCTTATGTTGAAGCTCAAGAAAAGATTCAAGAATTATATCAAGATCCAAATAAGTGGGGCAAAATGTGCGTGAATAATATTGCTGCTAGCGGTTATTTTTCAAGTGACCGGACAATCCAACAATACATCGATGAAATTTGGCATTTGAGCAAGGTGACAAAATGAGCCAAAAAATAGATTTAACATCACTATATGAGGCACAACAAAAACTCGATTTGAGAATTGCAAAAAATCACAATATCACTTACGAGAAAACACGGACCGATCGTCTCATTGCCCTTCTTGTTGAAATATGCGAGTGGGCTAATGAAACCCGCTGCTTTAAATATTGGTCATATAAAAGTTCTTCGCCAAAAGAAATTACAATTGAAGAATACGTCGATGCCTTGCACTTTTTCTTATCTTTAGGAATCGACATCAAAACTAGTTTTGTGATATACTTATTATCTTCAAATGAGGCAAAAACTCTCAGCGAAGATTTTCTTGAACTATTTGTCCTTTATGGAGATTTCTTGAAGGCTCAAGACGATAAAACTTATCAAAAAGCCTTTGGAAAATTCATCGATATGAGTTTGAAATGCGGATTTTCTTGGACTGAAGTCATCGAGGCTTATAAACGAAAATTGGATATCAATTTCAAACGACAAGAAAATAATTATTAATTATTTAGGAGAAACAATATGTTAGACAAAAAAAACTTAGCACTTTTAAAGAAATTAAGTGAAGTAAAGGGCATTTCTGGCAATGAAAAAGAAGTCGCTAGAATCGTCCATGAAGAAATCAAAGATGTCGCAAGTCGAATCGAATACGATAATCTCGGATCGATCATCGCTCATCGCGATGGAAAAAATGGCGAACCGCTTGTCATGTTAGCGGCTCATATGGATGAAGTTGGATTCGTCGTCAAGTCAATCGAAGCTAGTGGTTTAATTCGCATTCACCCAATTGGTGGATGGTATAACCATGTCATTTTGGCTGAGAACTTCATTCTTAAAACCCGTGAAGGAAAAGAGTTTTTCGCAGTGACTGGAGCCCAACCTCCACATGGAATGACCGCAGAACAAAGATCAAAAGTCCTCGAAATCAAAGATATGTATTTAGACATCGGAGTGAGTGATAAAAAAATGGCCGAAAGTTTAGGAATTCGACCTGGCGATACTGTTACTCCGTATCAAGAATTTCGTGTTTTAGCTGATGGAAAAACTTTACTCGGAAAAGCGTGGGATGACCGCGTCGGTCTTGCAATTGGAATCTCTGCTTTTCAAGAACTCGCAAAAGAACCACACGCTGCTAATTTAGCATTAGTCGGAACCGTTCAAGAAGAAGTCGGACTTCGAGGTGCAAAAACCGCGGCCAGCCGCGTGAAGCCTGATATTGCTATCGCTTTAGATGTGACTATGTCACACGATTTGCCAGGTTCTCCTGATGAGCCTTGCAAGTTAGGTGCTGGACCAGCGTTATCACTTATGGATGGAAGTGTCATCGCGCATCGCGGACTTTTTGAACTTGTCGAAAAAATTGCAAAAGAACATAAAATTCCTTATACATACGATTTACTTACCGCCGGAGGAACTGATTCTGGTGAAATTCATAAAACCGGAGATGGAGTTATCACGATGACGATTTCTCTAGCGTGTCGTTATTTCCACAGTCATGTTTCTCTTGTCAATTACGATGACTTTGTCAATGCGGTTAAACTCATCGTCGAAGTCGTTAAAGCGATTGACCAGAAGACTTTAAAACAACTCAGAGAAAGTAAATATCAATAAGCAAAGACTTTATAAAGTTAAACAAAGACAAAAAAGGCACGGTCGATACCGCGCCTTTTTATTTTTTATTAGTTTTCTTCCAAGAAATCTTCAATGTCTTTGTCGCTGATCACTCTAATTCCTTTAGAGAGTAGATAAGCGGTGGTGATTCCTTGTCCAGGAACCATCTTTCCATCGAAATCACCATTATGAATCTCACTCACCCCACAAGAAGGTGAGCCATCTTTTAAAATTGCAATGTCGATACCAAGATAATTACAAACATTCCAAGCGAGCTCTGCTCCTTTAAGAAAAAACCTCGTCAAATCCTTACCGTCTTGACGGATGACTTTATCTTTTTTTATTTCACTTGGTTGTCTAGGAATCCGCAAACCACTTTCAACTTCAGGACAAAAAGGAACGAGTTCATATTTTTCCATTAAGTTTTTCACTAAAGGATTATAAGAACTCTTTCCGTCATAGCGAGTTTTATCGCCGATTAAGCATGCGCTGATGAGTATTTTTTTCATAAAATGAACCGTCTCATATTTTATATTTGTCAGCGGTTATTTACAAGGTTAAAATAAACACATGCGATTTAAAGAGCCTAAAGAGAAGAAATTTGTGTTAAATGATGATCAATATGATGTAGTCATCGTTTACAAACCTTTTAAAAAAACGATTTCTTACCGATATCGAGATGGGAAGTTTTTTGTTTCTGCTCCTACTTTTTGTTCTTATCTAACGATTGAAAAAGGTTTGATAAAATTTGCGCCACGTCTATTAAAAGCCACAACGAAACCATCTCCTTATTTTGATAATAATGTTTATCTTTTCGGGCACGTTTATTCTTTAGAAAAAGGGCAAATCACCTTTCCAAATAACATCACGATTGATTTTGAAAATCGAATCGATTTTGAAAAGAAACTCAAAAAGTTCTTCTTAAAATTTGTTACTGAATTAGTGAGAATCAATGAAGCGAAAATGAATATTCCTCCAAATAATGTTCGAGTTAGGAAGATGAAAACCCGATATGGAAGCAATTCAAAGAAAACGAAAACTATTTGTTTAAATTTGGAACTCGTTCATTACGAATTAGAGATCATTAACGCAATTGTCATCCACGAATTAGCGCATTGTCTTGTCTTTGACCATTCAAAGAAATTCTACGATGTAATCTATCAATATTGTCCGAATTACAAGGAACTACATAAAGCATTGAGAAAGGGAGAATTTCATCGATGAATAATAAAATTGTCTCTAGACAAAACGCGCGTGTTCTTCACGCTTGTCAACTGAAAAAAGAAAAGGAAAGACTCCTCCACGGTGAGTTTTTACTCGAAGGTAAATTCGCCTTAGAAATGGGATTAAAAAACAATTTGGTCAAAGAGATATTCACGACTAAAAATCTCAATATTTCATCATCGACTATAACCATCAATTACGTTGATCAAAAAGTGATGGATAAACTCTCGGAAGAAAAAACTCCAGAAGGGTTAGTATTCATTGCAAAAATTCCTCAATTTGAAGATAAAAAATATCAAAAAATCATCTATCTAGACCATCTCAATGACCCGGGTAATCTTGGGACAATCATCCGTACTGCACTTGGTTTAGGGGTTGATGCGGTGTATTTATCTAAAGATAGTGTTTCGCCTTTTAATCATAAAGCACTTGCAGCATCGAAAGGGGCAATTTTCGAAATGCCGATTTTTATCAAAGAAATAAACGAAATCAAAAAGCTCAAAAAAGATGGTTACCAAATCATCGCGACTTCGTTGAGAGAAAACGCTATTTATTTGGGCGATTTCCAAAGTGAGAAGCCGTTTATTTGTATTTTTGGAAACGAGTCACAAGGTGTTAGCGAAGAACTTTTAAATCTCGCTGATGTCGAAATCAAAATTCCAATTCAAAACATCGATTCTTTTAATGTGGCTGTGAGTGTTGGAATTGTCGTTTATAACTTAAAGTAGTCAAAACCCGCCTTATTATTCCAATGTGCGTAAGTGAATTTTTAATCTTAAAAATCAGTTATCTATGCTATAATACCTTAGCATTGATGAGGAGTAGTACTCGGATTTTGAGTGGAAAGGGAGAGACGATTAGTGAGACCGTCTCACACTTCATCCCGACGAATTCACCTCTGAGCGTAAACTTAATCGTTTCGTCTTCCAGCGTTAATGGAAAAAGAGGTCAAAAAATTTGATGAAATAAGGTGGTACCGCGACATGTTCGCCCTTAGGTATTACCTTTTATTTTTTAAGGAGAAGAACTTATGGAACATCTAAAAGTCAAAGAGATTCTACAAGAAGCTTTAAAAGAAATTGATCGATTGACTCTCGATTCTTCTTTTGAAGAAATTCAAAATCTTCGTAACAAGTACCTAGCAAAGAAGTCACCTTTAATGACGTTAATGGCTACTTTGGGCACTTTAGCACCTGAAGAAAGAAAATCTTTAGGTCAAGAAATAAACGAAACGAAGAATAAAATTTCTTTTGCACTTGAATCAAAGGTAAACGAAATTGAAAAATATCAACTCGACAAAAAATTAAAAAACGAACAAATCGATCTTTCACTTCCGGGCCGAACTTATGAAAGTGGAGCGAAAAATCCTTTTTATCTCATCCGGGATGAAATCATCGAAATTTTTATTAGCATGGGTTATGAAGTGGTGGAAGGTCCAGAAGTTGAAACTGATGAAAACAATTTCACCTTATTAAATATCCCTCAAGACCATCCTGCTAGAGATATGCAAGATTCGTTTTATATCAATGAAAACCTTCTCCTTAGAACGCACACATCTCCCGTTCAAGCGCGAACGATGAAAGAGAGAAGTGGAGAACCGATTAAAGTGATTTGCCCGGGTAAAACATATCGCCGAGATGACGATGATGCAACACACTCACACCAATTTGCTCAAGTTGAAGGTCTTGTGATCGATAAAGATATTTCTCTTAGCGATTTAAAAGGAACACTTGAATTATTTGCAAAAAGAATGTTTGGAGACAAACGTGAAATTCGTCTTCGCAGTTCCTTTTTTCCGTTTACTGAGCCAAGTGTTGAAGTCGATATCACCTGCGCTAACTGCGGTGGGAAAGGCTGCTCGATGTGCAAAGGAACTGGATATATCGAAATTCTCGGTGCTGGGATGGTCCATCCAAATGTTTTAAAAATCAATGGTTACGATCCAAAAGAATATACAGGTTTTGCCTTTGGAGTCGGAATAGAAAGAGTTGCTATTCTCCGCTACGGCATCGATGACATCCGCAGATTTTATCAAAACGATGTTCGTTTTTTAGAGCAATTCAAAAAGAAAATTTAATGGAGGAAAACGAAAATGAAAGTATCCCTTAAATGTTTATCACAATTTGTTGATATCACAAATTTAACTCCGGAAGAAATAGCTTCAAAACTAACTTTTTCTGGAGTGGAAGTCGAAGATATTTCTTATCTAGCACAAGGCGATGGCCTTGTTATTGGTCACGTTTTAAAAGAAAGAAAACACCCTGATAGCAATCATCTTCATATTCTCGAAGTTGATTTAGGAAAAGAAGAAGGCATCAAACAAATTGTTTGCGGAGCGCCTAATGCAAAAGAAGGATTAAAAGTCATCGTCGCTTTGGTCGGGGCTAAACTTCCAGGTGGTGAAATTAAAAAAACTCTCGTCAGAGGAGTGGAATCTTCTGGAATGTGTTGTTCGTTAAATGAACTAGGAGTCGACCCTAAAAATCTCAGTGAATCACAACTAAAAGGCATTGAAGAATTACCTCTTGATGCGCCGGTTGGAGAACGCGATGTTCTAGGTTATTTAGGACTTGATGATGTCGTATTAAATCTGAAAATCCTTGCAAATCGTCCAGATTTACTTGGAATTCTCAATATCGCACGTGAGGTCGGCTCGATTTTTTCGCGCAAGACAAACATTCCGACTTTTGAAACTGTTGCCAATTATAAAAGCGAATTCGAAGTTGGAAGTGAAACGACAAAGTGTACTCAATTTGCAATTGAAGAAGTGAAAGATTTGATGAATAAAGAATCACCAAGATGGCTTAAAGAATACTTATTAGCGATGGGAATAAGGAGCATTGATGCGCTTGTCGATATCGGTAATTACGTCATGATTTTAACTGGTCAACCTCTCCATATGTATGATTTAGATAAACTCCCGAAGCACTCTCTTATCGTCAAAGATGATCACGAAGAAAACTTCACTGCGCTCGATGGAAAAGTGTACAAAATTCAAAAAGGTGATATCGTCATCACCTCTGAAAATAAAGTCATGTGTTTGGGTGGAGTGATTGGAGCGCTTGAAGCTTCTGTTGATGCTAACACTCGTAATCTAGCGATTGAATCCGCTTCATTTGATGGAGCGGCAATTAGAAGAACTTCTAATCGTTTAGGGCTAGTCAGTGAATCTTCACTCAGATTTATGAAAGGGACAAATCACTTTCAATCTGAATTCGTCTTAGATTTTGCGACAAAATTGATTCGACAAATTTGTGGGACAAAACACGAAAGCGAAATCGTCGAATACCTCGGCGAAGAAAAAGAAAGAAAGGTCATCGCTTCTTCAGTTTTAGAAATCAATCAAAGACTTGGAACCGAATTCACTAATCAAGAGATAAACGATGTTTTAGAAAGACTCAATTTCATCGTCGACATGAATGAAGAAGGACATTTTAAAGTTATCGTTCCCGCTTACCGACTCGATATTTTTGAAGCTGCGGATTTAAGCGAAGAAGTGATTCGCATTCTCGGTTACGAACACGTAAAAGCCAAACTTCCGAGCTTGAGAATGACAATCGGAAAAAGAAATGAAAGACTTGAAAAATCAAAAGTTCTCACTGATTACTTGTTAAGTAACGGCCTTCATCAATGCTTGACATACACTTTGGTGAGTAAAAATGTTTTGAATCAATTCAATTATTTAACTAAAAATAAAGCTCATAAAGTGTTGAATCCACTGACGGATGAACGAGAATACGTTCGACTCAGTGTTTTGCCTTCATTACTTGAAAGTGTCTCTTATAATGTCGCAAGACAAATGAAAAATCTCGCCTTATTTGAAATTTCAGATATCATCACTCAAAGCAATCATCAGTTGCATCTATCCATTGTCTTATGCGGTGAAGAATCACTCCGCGGAGAATTAGAAAAACGCCCTGTTGATTTTTACACGCTTAAAGGATTATTAAGGGGAATGATGGAAATACTTGGAATTGAAAAAAATCGTTATCATCTTGAAAGATTGATCACTCATAAAGAAGAATTTCATCCTGGGAAATCCGCCACCATTAAAGTTGCAAATGAAATTGTTGGGGTCATCGGTGAACTTCATCCAAACGAAATCATTAAACGTGATCTCGGTCAAAAAAATAAAGTGGTCGCTTTAGAACTCCGTTTAGATTCTGTATTCGCTTTAAAAACCTCCTTGATTAAGATGCGCGAAATTTCTAAATATCCATTCGTCAATCGTGATATTGCGTTGCTCGTTGATCGACAAATCGAAGTCAGAGATTTATTAAAATCCATTAATAAAATCGGAAAAGACCTCGTCATCGCTAGTGAAGTCTTCGACGTCTATGAAGGAGAAAATATTGAACCAGATAAAAAGTCAGTGGCGATTTCAATCTCCTATCGCGCAAATGACCACACTTTAGTTGAAAAAGAAGTGAGCGAGCTCGAAGCGAAAATCAAATCAGAATTAAATAGACAATTCAAAGCGGTTGTCAGAGGATAAAATGAAAATTAATCGCAAGAGTTTAGTACCTAAAAAAAGTTACAGCGAAAGCGGAATGATTATTTTTGATTCGAAACTTTTTGCCAAACGGATCGACTTAAAAAGAATCGACGAGTGCGAGGTAAATATCACTTATGAGAACTTTGAAGATATTTTAAGAGTTCGAGTAAAAGTGGTGGCAAATTTAACGCTTATCTGTTCTTATTCTTTAGAAGATGTAGCGTTTCGCTTAAGTGTCAAAGATGAACTGAGTTTCACCGACCGAAAAGAACTTGTAAACGAAAACATTTTCTATGAACCACATCAGATCATTGATTTAAATCCATATATTTTCGGGTTGATTTTGGCTTCGATTCCAATAAAAATCGTCAAAGAAGGAATGGAATTACCAAGAGATGGAAATGGGTATCGAGTTTTAAGCGAAGATAAACTTCAAAAAGAACGGCTCAGTCATAAAGATTCTCCCTTTGATATTTTAAAAGATCTTGACCTCGATGATTGAAATTCGATATATCGAATTACGCCCGCGCGAGCGGGCTTTTTAATTTCCAAAATTCACAGTTCTCCTCTTGATTTTAGAATAAAATAGTCGCTATAATGGTCTTGCAATGGTAGAAAGTGGAGGAAAGTGGTAGATGTTCTTTGGTACATATTTTCACACTCTAGACAGCAAAGGGCGCTTGGTAATTCCAAGTAAACTTCGTGATGAAGCCGGAACTCGAGTCTACATTCTCAAAGGATTTGATGGAGCTTTAGCGATTTATAAAGCGAGCGAATTCGATCGTTTAAGCGACGAGTTTGAGACCCTTTCATTCAATAAGAAAAATTCTAGAGCGTATCTTCGAGCTCGACTCGCTTCTGCTTGCGAACTCGAAGTCGATCGTCAAGGTCGAGTTCAACTTCCGACTCAACTTATTGCCAAATATAACATCGGAAAAGAAGTCATTGTTATCGGAGTCGGAGACCATATGGAAGTCTGGGATAAAGTCGCTTATGACGAATATGAAAAAGACGTTGATCAAAACTTTGAAACGATTGCAGAAAGTCTTGAGAAAGATGAAAGATGAGCGATCTTCATATCTCGGTTCTTCTAAAAGAAGCAGTTGACGGATTAAATGTCAGAGATCAAAAAACATATCTTGACTTAACGCTTGGTCGAGGTGGACACAGTAAAGAAATTCTCTTACGACTCAACGCTGGAACCTTAATCGGCATTGATCAAGATGCACAAGCGATTGAAGAATCAAAAAAGGCGCTTATCTCTAGGGTCAACAAAATCATCATCATCAAATCGAACTTTGTTCATTTAGAAAACATTCTTCAAAATTTGAAAATTGAAAAGGTCGATGGAATCTTGATGGACCTCGGTGTCTCTTCTCCACAATTCGATGAAGGAGATAGAGGATTCTCTTATCGGCACGATGCTCTTCTTGACATGAGAATGGATCAAAAAGAACAGACACTGACCGCTAGTCAAATCGTCAACACTTATTCGCTCCAAGAGTTATGTAAAATCTTCCGCGATTACGGAGGAGAAAAATTCGCCTATCCAATTGCAAAAAACATCATCAAAGCTCGACCGATTGAGACGACGAGCGAACTTGTCGAAATCATCAAAAAAAGTAAACCTCAAAAAGAACTTAAAAAAATCGGGCATCCAGCAAAACAAGTATTTCAAGCTTTGCGAATCGAGACGAACGATGAATTAAATGTTTTAAAAACAACAGTGGAGACAGCCCTAAAAGTTCTAAACCCAAGTGGAAGACTTGCGATTATCACCTTTCATTCTGGTGAAGATAAAATCGTCAAAGACATCTTTAACAAGATGACAAAGGTAATTGGGAATCGAATTAACATTCCAGATCAGAATATAGTTCCTAAGTACAAACTCATCACACTTCATCCACTGGTTCCCAGTGCTGATGAAATCGAAAAAAACCATCGCGCAAAAAGTGCAAAATTACGAATCATTGAAAAATTGTGATTCAAAAGGAGGAGACAAATGAAAGACAAACTCGTTAAGACAAATCGAAAAGCTGCTTATTATCGTTTTCGAAAATTTGTCACTTCATTTGCTATCGCGGTCAGCATTACAGCGATTGTCGCTATTCCGGTGACAATCAAATTGACCGCCGAACAAAACACCGTTGAAGCCGAAAATCAAAACGATATCCCGGATATTGTCGAAGAAGAACCGGCCGATCTTTTCAGCATCAGTTCTAAAAAATAAAAAGCTTTTAACCAGCGCTATCTCTTTCTCATCAAACATCCTCCAATGTAAATGTCTAACAAAAAGAGAAACGCTCCGCATATAGAAACCGTGGATTTTCTACGGTTTTTTAATTTAGGAATTATTTAGTAGATATTTAGTAGATAAGTACTTTTTCTTAACAAAGTATTGTTAATGTGAACTAAACTCATTAAAATGACAATTAGGAGTAATTATGGAAAAACCAGTCGCTGTCATTGAATTCACTAGTCGATTGATTAGAATCGTCGTCGGATTTACTATTGATGAAGAAGTTTACATTCTTTACGCTCTTGAAAAACCGATTGGTCCATTCATTGAAAATGGAAGGATCATCAATGAAGATGCGCTCGTCGAAGAAGTGAAATCAATTGCAAATATTTCTGATCCATCTGCTAAACTCAAAATCAAATTGACGAATGCAGTTTTAGCGCTTCCTCCTCTTGGACTTGAAATATTTCAAACTAAACGAATTCTCACCGTGATCAATGAAGAGGGAAAAATTGACAACCTCGATATTCGAAATTTGTATACGGTGATTTCTAGAGATGCCGTTCCAAACGATGACATCGTCGTCGGAGTCATTCCGGAAGAATTTATTCTTGACCATGAACGGAGTTTTAAAAATCCTCCAGTTGGTGAATCAAGCGATTCTATCACCGTGAACGCTAAAGTTCACACATTGCCAAAGTCAATCGCGGAAAGTTATCAAACTTCTCTTACTAGAGGCGGAATCGCTTTAAGAAGAACATTCGTCGCTCCGTTTGGAGTCGCTGAATTACTTGCGACTTATCAAGAAGTTCCTGCGGATTATATTCTCGTCGATATCGGCGCGAGGCTTACGACGATCTCTTTAGTCGGAAAGAAAAAGCTCTATGGAGCAAATTATATAAATTGGGGTGGAGATAACATCACCGATGCGATTGCACGAGATTTTAAAATAAATATTTCCGACGCGGAAAAATATAAGATTATGTATGGATATGATAAACGCGAAATGAATTTTGAAGCTCCTGTGTGCACGAGCGAAGATGAAAATGGATTACCGATCAAGCGTTTACTGAGCGAAATGAATGTCATCACCAAAGAAGAGCTCGATAGTTTTATTAAGAAATTAAATATTGCGATTGAAGAATTGTTAAAGGATTATGAACCTGGTTTTAGATCTCTTCCGATGATTGTGATTGGAGGAGGTAGTCAACTTTACGGTTTAAAAGAGTACATGGAACCAAAAGTTCAATCTAAAACTGTGAAGATGATCACTCCTAAAACCATTGGGGCGAGAAGTCCGAATTTCTTCACCTGTTTAGGACTGATCAAAGCGAACTCAAAATTTCCTCATCTATCAGATGATGGTCAACAGCGAATTAGAAAAGTAACTAGAACGAATACTAGCGAGGATAACTTATGAAAAACTATGATTTAGACAATTTTGAACCAGCAGCGAAAATCGTTGTCATCGGAGTCGGCGGAGGGGGGAACAATGCCGTCAATCGAATGATTGATGAAGAAATTGAAAACGTCGATTTTTATGTTGCAAATACTGATAAGCAAACATTAGCGACTTCAAAAGCGCATAACCGTTTAGTGCTCGGCGCCGAAATCACTGGCGGTCTTGGAGCTGGAGGTGATCCTGAAATAGGAAAAATCGCCGCCGAAGCTAGTTCTGAAGATATTAAAGAAATCGTCAAAGGAGCAAACATGGTGTTCATCGCTGCAGGTATGGGCGGTGGAACTGGAACCGGTGCCTCACCGGTCATCGCTAAAATTGCTCGCGATGCGGGTGCTCTTGTCGTCGCAATTGTCACACGACCATTTGGTTTTGAAGGTAAAAAAAGAATTGCATATTCTGTTGAAGGATTAAATAACTTAAAAGCAAATGTCGATTCGATTATCGTTGTCAGCAATGACAAACTTCTGATGATGGAAGGCAACTCTCCAATCGGCAATGCTTTTAGTGAAGGGGACAAAGTTCTCGCTCAATCGGTGAAAACAGTCGTCAATTTAATTTTATTGCCGGCAATTATCAATCTAGATTTTGCCGACGTCCGAAATACTTTGCAAAATTCTGGAGTCGCCTTGATCGGTTTTGGAATTGGTAAAGGTCCAGAACGAGCACGTGACGCGGCGATCAATGCGATTAATTCACCTCTTTTAGAGGCTTCGATTCACGGAGCTAAAAAATCGATTGTTTCAATCACTTGTGGCCCAAAGGTCTCGTTATTTGAAGCCCAAGAAACTGTCAACCGTCTCATCGAAGCAAGTGGAAGTGCAATTGATATCAAATTCGGAATCTCGATCAACGACCAACTAAATGACGAAATTCTCGTCAGTGTAATCGCTGCTCAATTTGAAACCGACTTTGATTTTGCAGCTCCAGATATGATTGTAAGAGCAGAAGATATTAAGAACGAGGATGAAGATGTTCTTAACCCAGAAGAAGAAACTGTTAAGGTAGAACGAAAAGGTGAAGAACTTGACGAACGTTCAATTTTACCTTCTTTCTTAAAAGATTAACATTTACTCCAAAAACAATTTGTGAAATAATTTTGTCGAAGACACGCTGATAATTTAAGACTAAAAGCGAGGCGAGGACGGTGGAAGCTTGCCAGTGACTGAATTAAAAGTATCACTTCGTGAACTGAGGCCGAACTAAAGTAAGCCTCACGGTCTCCCCGTTATCGGAATTGAGAGTCGAGAAATAAATATTCTCGGAACTAAGGTGGTACCGCGCTAAAAGCGTCCTTAGATGGGCGCTTTTTTATATTTATAGGAGGAGAAAAATGGAATTAAAAGAAACCCTTTTGATGCCAAAGACGGACTTTGAGATGAGAGGTAATCTCGCTAGAAAAGAACCGCTTTTAGTCAAAAAATGGGAAGAAATCGATTTATATCAAAAGATGAATCTTTTGCGTAAGGGTCAAAAGCCGTTCATTCTCCATGATGGGCCTCCATATGCAAACGGAAATATTCATTGTGGGCACATGATGAACCGTATTTTAAAAGACTTTGTAGTCCGCTATAAAAATATGAGTGGATTTGAAACACCTTTTGTTTTGGGTTGGGATACTCACGGTTTACCAATCGAAAACATGGTGACTAAATCTGGAGTCAATCGAAAGACGACACCAATTGCGGAATTTCGGAAAAAATGTGAAGAATACGCCTTAAAACAAGTTGAAATTCAACGAGCACAAATGATTCGTCTTGGAATTTTAGCAGATCAAAAACATCCGTATCTCACTTTAGATAAAATTTATGAAGCTCGTCAAATTGAATTATTCGCTAAGATGGCTTTAAAGGGTTTGATCTACAAAGGTTTAAAACCAGTTTATTGGTCACCGTCTAGTGAATCTGCTTTAGCAGAAGCTGAAATTGTCTACGAGGATTCAAAGGCGCATTCAGTCTATGTCGCCTTTGAAGTTAAAGACGGCAAAGGAATTATCGACCAAGATGCAAAAGTGATTATCTGGACGACGACTCCTTGGACATTACCGGCCAACTTAGCGGTCTCTGTTCATCCTGATTTTGTCTATGGTGAATATCAAACAAATAAAGGAAAGCTCTGCTTCTTAGAAGAATTTAAAGATCGTTTGAGTGAAACTCTAGATTTAAAAGACGTCAAACTTATAAAAACCTTCAAAGGTAAAGAACTCGAAGGTCTAGTTTTAAAACATCCTTTTTATAACCGTGATTCGTTATTGATCGTCGGTGAACACGTCACAAATGAAACCGGAACCGGTTTTGTTCATACCGCACCCGGACATGGTGAAGATGACTTTAAAGTTTGTCAAAAATATCAAATCGAACCATATTGTCCTGTCGATGGTAAAGGCTTCATGATGGAAGAAACCGGTGAAGGGATTGCCGGATTATTTTACGCTGATGCTGATTTGGTCATTTTAAAAATCCTTGAAAATAACAACTTGTTGTTAAAACATGAAATTATTACTCACTCTTATCCACATGATTGGCGAACTGGAAAACCGCTGATTTTTAGAGCTACCGCACAATGGTTTTGTTCGATCGAACCGATTAGAGAAAAGCTATTAAAAGAAATAGAGCGAATTCATTGGCAACCACATTGGGGAAAAATCCGAATGATCAACATGATTAAAGATCGTGATGATTGGTGTATTTCTCGGCAAAGACTCTGGGGAGTTCCTTTACCAATTATTTATTGTGAAGACGGAACTCCGGTAATGGAAAAAGATGTTTTTGAACACGTCGCAAAATTAATTAAAGAACACGGATCAAATGTTTGGTATGAATCATCGGCTAAAGAATTGCTCCCCGATGGATATAAAAACGTTCATTCTCTTAATGGAGAATTCAGCAAAGAAAAAGACATCATGGATGTTTGGTTTGATTCTGGTTCTAGTTGGGATGGGGTCTTACTTGAACGAAAGATGCCATTTCCGGCAGATTTATATTTAGAAGGTAACGATCAATATCGCGGATGGTTTAATTCCTCGCTTATTTTAGCAGTGGCTAATCAAAATATCTCACCGTATCACAATATTTTGTCACACGGATTTGTCCTTGATGACAATTGGGAAAAAATGTCTAAATCAAAAGGTAACGGAATCGACCCCCTCAAGATCGCCAATGTTTATGGCGCGGATATTTTAAGACTTTGGGTGGCGACGATTGATTATCAACAAGACGTCCGAATCAGTGAAAACATCATCGTTCAAATCGCGGAAATATATCGCAAAATTCGCAATACCTTTAAATTCCTTTTAGGGAATTTAAATGAATACGATTTGAGTATTAAAAAAGTTATTTATCAACCAGTTGATAAATTCATCCTTGCAAAGTTAGAAGAAGTGAAAAATATTTCCTTAAAAGCGATGGAGAAATATGATTTTGGAACGATGATGTCGGCGATCATCACTTTCATTTCGAGTGATCTATCGAGTTTTTATCTCGATATCACCAAAGATGTTCTTTACTGTGATAAAAAAGATGATCCACGACGAAGTGCGGTGATGGAAGTTTATCGTGAAGTGAGTGAGACTCTGATGCGCTTGCTAGCGCCGATTCTTCCTTTTACGATGGAAGAAGTAAATGCTAACCTCCCAGGTAAAAGAAAAGAATCCGCTCAACTTTATGATTATCCGCTATTGAGTAATGAGCATAAAAAAGAACTGCTCGAGCAATATAGTGACTTTTTACGTCTGAGAAGTGATGTCTTAAAAGCCTTAGAGGAAGCAAGAAGTGCGCAAATTATCGGTTCTGCGCAAGAAGCTTCAATCGCAATTGAAGAAATAAATAAGAAAAGCGTTTCATTATTTGCTAAAATGGATGAAGCCGAAGCTTGTCGTCTCTTCGGTGTTTCCGCTTTAAGATTTGTCGATGACTTAAAAGATGCTCCAAAATATGTCGGAAGCAAAGTCAAAGTCATTCATCATCCAGGAATTAAATGTGATCGTTGCTGGAATTATTCAGACGATACAAAAGAAATTGAAGGTCATCATCTCTGCTCACGATGCCAGAAAGTGTTAGGTAAATAATATGTCAAAAAAAGTCAATTGTCCGTTTAATAAGTTCACCCGTGCGATCGGGAAGTTTTTTCACAATCCAAAACCATATTTGAAAAGATTTTTCTTTTCATTTGTTTGGTTAGCCATCTTGATGTTCATCATCGATATAGTCACTAAACACGTCATTATGAAAAATATGAGTCTCAATCAAGAGATTTCCCTCATTCCTAATTTCCTGACTATTCATTATGTCCAAAATTCAGGAATGGCGTTTGGACTCGATATTAAACCTGGGCTGACTAATACAATTTTCTTCATCGCAATTAGCGTTATCGGTGCAGGAGTTTTGATTTTTATTACCGCTAGATATTGGAAGAGAATCAAGAGTCTTCCACGCGCTGCGCTTATGTTAATGATTTCTGGAACGATTGGAAATCTCATCGACCGTTCGTTTTATATCAATTATGCCGCCGCACCGGTTGACGGACATTATCCACATTATGTCGTCGATTGGATTGGGGTAGGAAATTTTGCGCGTTTTAACATTGCCGATTCATGTTTGACGGTTGGCGCTTTGATTCTCATCGTCTATTTGTTCGTGATGGAAATTCTTGAAGACGCAAGAAAAAGAAAAGCAGCTAAAATGCCAGCTAGTGATGAGTCGATCAAAAAAGGAGTTTCACTTGACGAAACTCAAATCGTCGATGTTCAAGTGGAACCAGTAATAGAGGCAAAAGAAGAACCTAAACCAGTCGAGAAAAAGAAAACGACTTCAACTAAAAAGAAAACCAAAACCTCGAATGAATAAAATTGTCCTTGATTTAAATTATGAAGGAATGCGCCTTGATAAGGTGCTTTCAAGCATCCTTAAAGACAAGTCTCGCACTTACCTTGTAAAATTGATCGATGATGGTCACGTTTTTGTTAATGGCAAAATCGCTAAACCGGCTCTTAAGATAAAGGCTGGAGATGTGGTTACCTACGAGATTCCACCTTTAGAAGCTCTTGAAGTTGAAAAAGAAAATATTCCTTTAGATATCATCTATGAAGATAGTGATTTACTCGTGGTCAATAAACCGCAAGGAATGGTTGTTCACCCTGCAGTGGGGCATCATCGAGGAACTTTGGTCAATGCTCTTTTAGGAAGTGTTGAAGGATTGAGTGGAATCGGAGGAACGATTCGTCCTGGAATTGTCCACCGAATCGATAAAGATACCTCCGGTTTACTTGTAGTTTCTAAAAATGATAAAGCTCATCTTTTCTTAGCGTCACAATTAAAAAACCATACGATGCAGCGAGAATATTATGCGCTGGTCAAAGGTATTATTTTAGAAAATGAAGGGAAGATTGATTTGCCGATTGGGAGAAGTAAAATCAACCGACAAAAAATGGCTATCGATCCAAAAAATGGTAAGTCTGCAATCACCTATTTTCAGGTTGAAAAAAGGTTTGTGGACCACACCTTAATCAGTTGCAAATTAAAGACCGGAAGGACCCATCAAATCCGAGTTCACTTATCATATATCGGCCACCCAATTGAAGGAGATACGGTTTATGGAAGTAAGAAATCAAAACTCTATAAAGACGGTCAATTATTGCATGCTTATCGACTGACCTTCATTCATCCAACAACTAAAAAAGAAATGGCGTTTAGCGCGCCATTACCTGATTATTTTGAGGAAATCCTCACTAATCTTAACTAATTTATTGTTTTTTGGACAATTCTTGATAATTTTTAAAGTTCCGTTTTGCGAGTTTTGAAAACTCTTTGAATCCGATTTTTGCAATCAGATGAGTGGAAAATTCATCGACGATTTTATTTGCACCATACGGGAATTTTACTCCGTATTTTTTTTCGAGTTTTTCTTTTTCTAGTAAGAAAGCATATCGTGCGATCACACTTGCTAGAGCGATCGAAGGGAAAGAAGATTCCCCTTTAGTTTTAAAGACGAGGTCGCTGAGGATTTCTTTCTCATTTTTAAGGTATTTATAATATGTGTTTTCAGAGACAAATTGATCGATATAAATGTTTTTAACAATTGGAAATTTCTTCTTTAAATTGAGCAACGCCCGATTGTGCATTTTTGCTTTTAAGGTATTGAGATTTTCGCCTTTTAAAACTTCATCACTCATTTTAGCATTTGGCAAAGTGAGTTTTGAAAACGCAAATTTTTGGCAGAGTAGTGGTCCGATTTTTAAAATCGTTTCATCACTCATTTTCTTCGAATCATGAATTCCTAAACGCTTTAATTCAATCACATC